>CACXEH010000001.1 GCA_902766625.1 uncultured Bacteroidales bacterium
CGCTCATTGTTGTTAGACCTTGTCCGCTGATGGCTTGCATGAGTGCGGCTTGGCTGATGCCATAGGTCGCCAGTCTCTTGCGGTCGACATTAAGTGTCAGTTGTTCTTTAATCTCACCGTATTGTCTGATGTTGCTTATAGACGGTAAGCGACGTAGCCTGTCTGACAATTCGTCACTGTAGTATTGCAGTTCTCTGTATGAGCGTTGGTCACTTTCTATGGTGATGAGTAGTGCTGATGTGTCGCCAAAGTCATCTTTGACGATGAGGGCGATTACGCCTTTGGGCAGTTGTGACTTGAAACTGTTCAGGCCATGTTTGATTTTGCTCCATATCGGTGTCAGGTCAAATTGATCGTCGTTGAAGTGAACCATAATGTAGCACATGCCGTTTTTGGATGTGGAGTATGTCTTGGCGCGGTTGACTTCTTTGTATGTAAAGATATATCTCTCAAGAGGGCGTGCCACTTGTTCCTCTATTTCTTCCGCCGTGGCTCCCGGCATGACGGCTACAACGACACCATCACGGATGGTGAAAGGCGGAAACTCATCTTTAGGCATCATATAGACACCATACAGACCAAATATAAACAACAAGATTACGATTAGGGCCGTAATCTTGTAGTTATCTATGGGCCAGGCAATCCATGAGTGTTTCATAACTTAACCTCCGTTCCTTCACTGAGTTTCTGATATCCTGCAACGATGATTTTATCGTTTTCTTTCAGTCCGCCGGTCACTTCAATGCGGTTGCCGATAGTTTCGCCGACAGTGATGTCCTGTCTGTGAGCTTTTGTACCCTGAACTATCCATACGAAAAGCTTGTTGTCGGCACTGCGTTGCACGCTGCGTATGGGAACGCTGAGATATTTTTCTCCGTCGGATTTGGCTGTTTCGTTAATGTCAATGCCGACATTGCATACCATGCCCGGCAATAGTTTCTCATCCTTGTTGGCAATGTTTATTTTAATATTGTATGTGTGCGTCAGAGCGTCAGCCTGAACACCTTTTTCAATAGTTCCGCCAACGAAGCTTTTGTCAATAGACTCTACGTAGATAGTCGTGGGCGTGTGTGCCTGTATTTTCCCAATTTCTTTCTCGGGAATGCTGACATTGATTTTTACATCTCCAATATTCAGGATGTTGCATACAGGCTCACTGGGCAATGCGGTCTCTCCGGCATCCATATATTTTTTTCCAATGACACCGCTGACAGGTGCCTTGACACTACAGTCGGCCAGATTCTTCTTCGCCAGTTGCAACTGGGATTGCGCCTGTTCCAGTTTTGTCTGTATCTCTATCCATTTTATCTCTGCCAGGCTGTTGTTGTCATGCAGTTGTTTCATTCGGTTATATGCGTCGTTGGCCTGTTTCAGTTGTGCCTCGGCATTAGACAGGAGGTTCTGGGCTTGTGTTTTGTCCAGTTCGGCAATCAACTGTCCTCTGCCTACATGTTGGCCTTCGTCTACGCAGATGCGTGTTATCGTGCCACTCCCTGTAAAACTGATGGCTGTACTGGCGGACTCTTCAACTGTACCTACATATTGCTTTTGACTACCAGTGGCATGGCTTTGCGCAGTCTCTGCCACTACTGTCAACGCTTGAATTTGATGTTCTTTTTTGCCTTTGCAGTTTGTGAAAATTATACAAGTTGTTATTGCCAAAAAAACTAATAAGAATTGTTTTATCTGCATAATAGTGTATTTTCAGTCTCTCAGTGTTCTATATTTCGCGACAAAATTATGTCATTACTTCTAATTGTATTATGTGAAAATGGAACAAATAATGTTCTAAATCGCATATAAATAAAAAAATAGCGCAAAATTGAACATAATTTGCGCCATATAGTAATACTATGGTTTTCTATTTCTCTTTAATTTTGCCATATGGAAATAATCGAAATGTACAAAAGTTCTGTCGATATACCCTTTGTGTATCGCGATGATAACATTGCATTGTTGGATGATCTCAGTGCCGTGAAAAATATTCATGACTCAGTTTTTCTGGAAGGCTATCTGGTCGTGTTGGTTTTAAACGGCAATGCGCAGGTTAAAATGGACGAAACTATGTATGAGTTTCAGCCTGGCGATCTTTTCATGTGTTCTCCCCGCAATATTATCAAGAATATCATGGTGAGCATGGATCTGGAGGTCAGAGCCTTTTTTGTCTCTCCGGGTTTTACTGAACAGGTTGTTCAGATGACTAATCTGGACTTTTCGGTTTATTTGATAGACTCCAAGCATGAGGTCATTCATCTTTCACAGGAGGAAATAGATATGTGTTCCATGTATTTCACCATGTTGAGCCGTAAGTACAAGAGTGCTGAGACGCCCTATAAGGCATATTCCGTCTCAACGTTGTTGTCATCTATGATATACGCTTTCTCTGATCTTTTGATGTCTCATGACATTTCTATTACAAGCAACGATTACACTTCCGCCAATCAGATATTTCAGCACTTCATACACATTTTGAAATCGCCTGATTGCAACATGCATATGGTGAAAGATTTTGCAGATAAACTGAACATCTCTCCCAAATATTTTTCTTCCGTATGCAGGAAGATTACAGGCAGGTCTGCCGGCAGTCTCATCAACGAGGCTGTGACTTCCGAAGCCAAGCAGATGTTGAGAAATCCGCAAATGACTGTAAAGCAGATATCCAACAAATTAGGATTTGCCAATGCTTCCCATTTCGGTACATTCTTCAGGAGGCAGACCGGCATGTCTCCGCAGCAGTTCCGTAAAAAACTTTAATGCCTTTGGCAACCGTTTTTTTGTATATACCTGATATGTGTCCTGCTATATACCGATAAGGTTTACGCTTTTTGCCGTTAAGTTTTTTGTTCCAGCCTATGGAATGTAAGTTCCGTCTGCCGGAATGTACGTTCCGTCTGCCGGAATGTACGTTCCATCTGAAGGAATATACGTTCCAGCCGCTGGAACGTAAAATATATCGGCGGAAAAAAACTTTTTTTCCGTATGGCATGTATGATGTGACGTGGCAGGGTAAAATGTGAGTGCTGGCTTTAGAGTCTTTTGTCGGCTCCCCACATGAGTTTGTTGCGCAAGGTGTCAAAATAGCTGTTGCCGTATTTTCTTACGATGTAGATAAAATACGGGGCTTTGCGTATGGTGACAGGTGTGTCGTCGGAGAGGCTGAGGCTTCTGCCGTCAATGGAGAGCAGGAAGTTGTGGTTGCGGCTGTTGACTTTCATCCTGACGGTGCAGTCATCATTGAGCAGTACAGGGCGTATGTTCAGGCTGTGGGGTGCGACGGCTGTTATGGCGATGCTGTTGGAGGTGGGTGCGATAATCGGGCCGCCGTTGCTCAGAGAGTAGCCGGTGGAGCCTGTCGGCGTGCAGACTATGATGCCGTCAGACTGATAGGTATTGAGGTAACTGTTGTCAACAGTTGTTTCTATGCCTATCATGGAGGAGTTGTCGTGTTTGAGTATCGCAATTTCATTCAGCGCGAAAGGTGAGACACCTTTCAGTTCTGTCGGTGAAACGACGTGCAGGACGCTTCTTTTTTCTATCGTGTACTCGCCGTGCGCCAAACCGTTGAACATTGCCGCTATCTCGTCGTCGGCGATATCAGCAAGAAATCCCAGTCTGCCGGTATTGATGCCTATGATGGGGATGCCTTTGTCGCCAACGAAATCGGCGGTCTTCAGGAATGTGCCGTCGCCACCAAGACTTATGGCGAAGCTGGCGGAGAAATCTGAACTTGTGATAATCTCGTCAGGCTCAAACTGTACTGAATTGTTTTTTCGGACAAAGTCGTAGAATGCCTGCTCTATCGCAATGATTGAAGATGTGTCTTTCAATATTTTGATGACCTCAGCCAAGGCGGAGGACTTCTCTGGCTGAAAGACATTGCCGAAAAGCGCAAATTTCAGTGCAGCGTGTTTCATATCTTTTAAATAAATGTATATATAACCGACTTGGAAAAAATGTTATCTTTGCATAAGATTAGCAAAGATAATAAAAATAACCCAAGATATGACAAGGCTAAGTGTAAATATTAATAAAGTCGCAACATTGCGCAATGCACGCGGAGGCAATAATCCTAATGTACTCCAAGTGGCGTTAGACTGTGAGTTGTATGGCGCGCAAGGCATTACAGTGCATCCGCGTCCTGATGAGAGACACATACGCTATCAGGATGTGTTGGACTTGAAACCCGCCTTGCGCACGGAGTTTAATATAGAAGGTTACCCGGTGCAGAGTTTTATGGATCTCGTGTGCAAGGTGCAGCCTGCTCAGGTGACGCTGGTACCGGATGCGCCAGACCAGATTACGTCTAACCATGGATGGGATACGCGAACTTACAAGACAATGCTTCGCCATCTGGTATCGGTGTTTAAGGAAAACGGCATACGCACATCTCTGTTTGTCGACCCAGACATAACCATGGTGGATTATGCTGCAGAAACGGGGTGCGACCGTGTGGAGTTGTATACTGCGCCATATGCGGAGATGTATGCCGCCAACAGAGAGCAAGCGGTTGAACCTTATGTCAAAGCCGCAGAGGAAGCCAAGAGGACGGGACTCGGACTTAATGCCGGGCATGACCTCAGTCTGGAGAATTTGAAGTTTTTTCATCAGGTTATCCCATGGCTGGATGAAGTGAGTATAGGGCATGCGCTGATATGCGATGCCTTGTATCTCGGGCTTAAGGAAACTATATCTCAATATTTGAAATGCCTGCAATAAATATGGAAGTATCATTATTTTTAGGACAGGGCTTCGAGGAAATAGAGGCCAACACACCGATATGTTTTTTGCGTCACGCCGGTATATCATTGCAGACTGTGTCGGTGACAGGGGAGAAAGTAGTGACGGGAGCGCATGGCGTACCTGTTGTTGCTGACGTGTTGTTTGAGGACGCAGATTTTACTGACACAAAGTTGTTAGTGTTGCCCGGTGGAGTGCCGGGTGCGGAAAATTTATCCAGACATCAGGGCCTGTGTGATTTGGTCAGACAGTTTGTGTCTCAAGGTAAATTTGTCGCTGCAATATGCGCCGGGCCGATGGTGCTTGGGAAACAGGGCCTGTTAAAAGACAGGACTATTGTGTGCTATCCGGGTTTTGAGACATTTATGTCTGGCGCGAAAGTGGTCAAAGATAAGGCATCAGTGACTGACGGCAATATCATTACTGCTAACGGACCGGGCTCGGCAATGCTCTTTTCGTATAACATCACAAAAGAACTGAGGGGAGAGGAAGCTGCGCGCAGTATGGCTGACGACATGATGGTTAATTATTTCTGATGGATAAATACTTTGTAGTTGTCGCCGGTGGCAAAGGCTTGCGCATGGGAAGCGATATCCCCAAACAGTTTATTGAACTTCGTGGAATGCCGATATTGATGCGCACTATTTTAAGATTGCGCCAAAGTGCACCTGAAAGCCGGTTCATACTCGTGCTTCCGCAGGAGCATATCGCTATGTGGGATACTCTGGTACGGGAAAAAAACTTTGATGTCCCAGTGCGGATAGTTGCAGGTGGAGCGACACGTTTCCTTTCTGTAAAAAATGGTTTGGATGCAATAGAAGATAGTGACAGTTTAGTCGCAGTGCATGATGGCGTGAGGCCATTTGTGGCGGAGGAGGTCGTGAGACAATGCTTCCAAAGGGCAGAGGAGCGAGGAGCAGCCATACCTGTAATTCGCCCCGTGGAGTCTGTGAGAATAGATAACAATGAAGGTGAGAATGTCCCGTTTGACAGAGATAAATGCTACTTGGTGCAGACACCCCAGACCTTCAGGACGAGTCTTCTGAAAGAAGCATATCAGCAGTCCTATCAGCCCTCGTTCACGGATGACGCTTCCGTGGTTGAGGCCATGGGTGTGCATGTGACACTGGTTGGGGGCAATCGTGAAAATATAAAGATAACTACACAGCATGATTTGCGTATTGCAGAGATGTTGATAGACTGATAAGCGGAAAAAATATATATGTACGACATATTGTCACAAGATGTCATGTACCTTCATGGTGTAGGTCCAAAGAGGGTGAAAATCTTTAACAAGGATTTAGAGATTTTCTCTCTCCGTGACTTGTTGTATTATTTTCCGTACAGATATATAGACCGCTCCCGTATATACCAGATTTGTGAACTTGAAGAAGAAATGCCTTATGTGCAAATCAGAGGACAGATAAAACTCATGAATGAAATTGGTATCGGTCGCAAGAAGCGTCTCGAAGCCATATTTGACGATGGTTCCGGTATAATAAAATTGGTATGGTTTGGCGGGATTAATTACGTGAAGAAAAAATTACAGCTCCATACAGACTACCTGGTGTTTGGGAAACCTACGGTTTTTAACCATGAGATAAACGTGACGCAGCCAGAGATGACCCTGTTGAGTAAGACGCCCAATATAGACAGTCTGACGAAATTGCGTCCCGTTTACAGGCTGACAGAGTCAATGAAAAACTCAGGTATCACATCAGGTGTCATAGAGCAAATGGAAAGGGATGTCTTTGCGAAACTGACTAACACACACATTCCAGAGACACTTCCAGAGTCATTCTGCAAGAAATATGACCTGATGAGTCTGGAAAACGCTTTGCGTGAAATACATTTCCCTTCGGATATGCGTATGGTGGAGTTGGCAGAACGGCGCCTGAAGTTTGAGGAGCTGTTTTATGTTCAGCTTGACATTCTGAATTATGCGGACCAGCGTTCCAAAAAATACAAGGGATTTGTCTTTTCAAAGATTGGTGACAGATTCATGACTTTCTATAATGAGCATTTGCCGTTTGAACTGACCAACGCCCAAAAAAGAGTTATGAAAGAGATACGCCGAGACCTGGGCAGTGGTTTGCAGATGAATCGCCTCTTGCAGGGGGATGTGGGCAGTGGCAAGACCATAGTGGCGTTGATGACGATGCTCATAGCTCTGGACAATGGTTATCAGGCTTGCATCATGGCTCCGACCGAAATATTGGCGGAACAGCATTTTGCGACCGTGAAGCGGATGCTTGGTGACATGGACGTTCGTGTGGAGTTGTTGACTGGTGTCATACAGGGCAAACGTCGGAATAAAGTGCTCGAGGGCGTTACTTCGGGTGAGGTTGATATCCTTATCGGAACGCATGCCTTGCTGGGCGATATTGTTAATTTCAAAAACTTTGGTTTGGCGATAATTGATGAGCAACATCGCTTCGGCGTTGAGCAGCGTGCTAAATTGTGGAAGAAGAATGATTCGCCTCCTCATATCCTGGTCATGACGGCAACTCCCATACCGCGGACGCTGGCGATGACAGTATATGGAGACTTGGCCGTGTCGGTTATAGACGAATTACCGCCGGGACGCAAATCGGTCAAAACGCTGCATTATTATGATGACTCAGAGGATAAACTGGTTAACCTCGTCAGAAGTGAGATAGAAAAAGGCAGGCAGGCCTATTATGTATTTCCGCTTATAGAAGAAAGCGAAAAGAGTGATCTCCTCGATTTGGAAAACGGGTTCAAACATATCTGTATGCTCTTTCCTGAATTAAAAGTTGCCAAATTGCATGGTCGGATGAAAGAGGCGGAGAAAAATGAAGTTATGGACTGTTTCAAGCGTGGTGAATTTCATATACTTGTGTCAACGACAGTCATCGAAGTCGGCGTAGATGTACCTAACGCCTCCATTATGATTGTTATGAACGCTAATAGATTCGGTTTGGCGCAACTTCACCAGTTGAGAGGCAGAGTGGGGCGTGGCGCGCAACAATCCTATTGCATCCTTCAGACAGGTCATAAATTGTCGGAGGTGTCGGTAAAGCGGCTAGAGACGATGGTGGAGTCGACAGACGGATTCTACATTGCAGAAGAGGACTTGAAACTGAGAGGTCCTGGCGTGTTGGAAGGAACGCAACAGAGTGGCGTCATCTTTGACATGAAAATAGCCAATGTTATCAAAGACAATGGTTTGCTTATTGAGGCACGAGGCGCTGCGATGGAACTGTTGAAGACTGATCCGGACAGAAACTTACCAGCCAATGACGTCATTTGGAAGCAAATGTTGCGGAAACATAAATTAACTGTCGATTTGTCTAATATTTCTTAAAAAACACGAAAAGAGGCCAATTTGTTTGGTCAGTTCAAAATAAATACCTATATTTGCTTGTCTAACAAATAAGGACACCTTAATATAAGCAAACAAACTCATGAGTTTTAATATATTCAAATCGTTAACTTTATTTATATGTATTAATTTGACGGCCAATGCTTATGCGCAGGATTTGATGGCGCGTCAGGCTCCTGTTGACAGAAAGTTGAAAGCGGTTGATTCCGTTTCCCTCCAACGAGCCATCCGTCAGGAAATGTCAGAAATCGTTTCAGATATTTATCCCAGTTGGTCAAATCAATACGTTAATGCATATAAAGACATTGACAGACCCAATACATTCCCTATAGACTTGCGTGGTTTCTCTATGCCGACCACAAGTCGGTTGATAACATCACGCTACGGTTACCGCCGTTCGTTCCGTCGTTTCCACTATGGTCTGGATATCAAGGTTTATACTGGTGACACCATTTACGCTGCATTCAGCGGTAAGGCGCGTATCGTCAGTTACGAGCGCAGAGGATACGGCTATTACATTGTTTTGCGTCATTCCAACGGATTGGAGACTGTCTATGGTCACCTCTCCAAGCAACTCATTTCCGAGAATGATGTAGTTAAGTCGGGAGATCCTATAGGCTTGGGTGGAAGTACAGGTCGATCAACGGGTGCTCATTTGCATTTTGAAACCCGCCTGTTGGGCGAGCCAATCAATCCGGAACTGCTCTTTGATTTTCCCAATCAGGATGTGACATGTGACGTGTACACATATCATAACAAAGGGAAGAATAACATGAATGATGTTCCTGCTGATTGGGATGACGATGTTGCATCTGTAAATGAGTCTGCTGCAATGGAGATGGTAAATGTGGACGATGGAGACAATAGCGAGGGTAAGCAAGCAAGTTCGACTCGTTCCAGTCGTTCGTTCTATCATAAAGTTAAGTCGGGAGACAACCTGTATAACATTGCCAAAAAGAATAACATGACAGTAAAACAGCTATGTGCATTGAATGGTATTTCTTCCAGGACTAAATTACGTCCGGGACAAATCCTGAAGATGCGATAGATGTATAATTTATAGGTAGACAGAAAGGACGACTTCAAGAAGTCGTCCTTTCTGTTGTATTATAAATTAATTTAGCTAATAAATTCCCTAAATGGAAAGTTTTAGCAGTATGTGCAATGATTATTTTTGCAATGCCTCTTTCAGTTTTATTATGGCTTCTTTTGCGTTTGCACATTCTGCTGTCAGACGGACAAATTTGCTTCCGATAATTGCGCCGTTGGCATATTGCTGCGCTGCAGAGAAAGTCTTTTTATTTGAAATACCAAAACCGACAAGTGTGGGATTTTTCAGATTCATGTTCTTAATACGTGCGAAATAGTTGAGGGTGTCTCGGTTGTATTCATCCTGAGTGCCTGTTGTCGCATCGGTGGAAACTTCATAAATAAATCCATCAGTGTTTTTGTCAATAAGACGGATACGCTGCTCGGAAGTCTCTGGTGTGATGAGCATAATGATGTGGATATTGTATTTCTCTGCAAGGGGTTTGTAGTCATGCAAATATTCATCAAAAGGTAAGTCGGGAATAATTACACCGTCAATGCCACATACTTTGCAACTTTGGCAGAACTTCTCAAAGCCATATTGGTATATTACGTTAAGATAGCCCATTAATACCAATGGCATGGTAACGGTTCTCCTGATATTCTTGAGTTGTTCAAAGAGTATAGCCAATGTCATGCCGTTTTTCAGCGATTGCGTCGCAGCCGATTGAATTACAGGTCCGTCAGCCATTGGGTCGCTGAATGGAATACCTATTTCAACCATGTCAATGCCTTCGTCTTGAAGAGCTTGAATTGTGGGAACTGTGCTATCTAAGGAAGGGTAGCCTGCACAGAAATAAAGGTCTAAAATGCCATATGGCTTCTCTTGAAATAATTGATTAATTCTATTCATTTTTGATAATTAGTTATTTTTACGAAATTCGTTGATAAAAAGTTGCAACTTGTCAACCGACTTTAATGCCGGTGCAATTTCAAACTGGCTGTTCAAATCTACGCCGACAAATTGTGGATGGCGAAATGCCTTAATTGAAGTCAGATGTTCAGGACCCAAACCTCCGCTGAGCAGGAAGGGTGTATGTCCTGAATAGTTGTGAAGAATATTGTGGTCGTAGACTTTGCCGCTACCACCATAAATATCGCTAAATGAGTCAAAGAGAAAATAGTCAATATAGGGCTCATAGGCTGAAGTGTTCTTAAAAATAGTGTCATCTTTAACACCGAAAGCTTTGATGACTTTCTTGCCTGTTATTTTTTGAATGGCAGAACATAGCTTCGGACTTTCATCGCCATGTAATTGGACATAATCCAAAGAAAAATTTTGTACTCGTTGCGTGATAAAGTCCATGTCCGCATTAACAAAGACACCGACACGCTGGACAGTGGAAGGCAAATAGGTCGGAATGTCTTCCACATAGCGTGGTGAGGGAGGGTAGAAAATAAACCCCATCCAATCAATATGAAGTTGCTCAACGTGTCGGATGTTCAAGGCATCCCGCATACCGCAGACTTTGATAATCATAGTTCTTGAATTAACTTTTCCAGAGCTTTGGCTGGCTGCGGATGTTTCATGAAGTGCTCACCCATGAGAAATCCTTGGAAACCTGCCTTACGGAGAAGTCGCAGGTCAGAGGTAGTCTTAAGGCCGCTCTCGGAAATCTTAATGTATTCATCAGGGATGCGTCCAACAAGCCGGAGGGAAGTTTGAATATCGCTCTTAAAAATCTTTAAATCACGATTATTTACACCAATGACGGTGACCCCGTCGCAAATATAGTCTAAGTCTCTTTCTTCGTGAATTTCAAGCAGGACATCCATTTCCAGCTCTTTCGCCTTATAAGCGAGTTGACGACAATCTTTGATGGTCAGACATGCCGCAATGAGTAAGATGGCATCAGCGCCTACCTTTTTTGCTTCGAAGACTTGGTATTCGTCAAGGATGAAGTCTTTGCGAAGGATAGGGATATTAATAATAGGTCTCATTTGTGCAATATAATCAAGTGAACCGCCAAAATAGGGCTTATCTGTGAGAATAGAAATGGCAGTAGCCCCATTTGCCTGATAATTTGGAACGACATCCTTAGGTTGGAGTTCTTGTCTTATCCATCCTAAGGAAGGCGATTTCCGCTTAAACTCAGCGATGATACCCGTAGTAGAAGCACTTAAAGCTTTAGTAAGAGAATGGTGATCAATGCTGCCGTTTGCCATAAGAGTGTCAACTTCCTTGTATAGTGTGCTCGCAGGAATACGCTGTTTGATACCAATAATATCGTAGCGTTTTTGATTACATATTTCTTCAAGAATGTTCGTCATATAATTGTCAGCTATTGAATTCAACAAACTTTTTGAATACAGACAGAGCTTTTTTGCTTTCAAGTGACTCACGTGCAATTTCCACAGACTCTTCGACAGACATATTTTTGTCCATGATACTGATGCCACATGCAGCATTGGCGATTACGGCGTTCTTTTGTTGATTAGAAGCGGTCCCGTTCAGGACATTGTCAAAAATAATTTTGGCATCATCGGCAGTATTACCACCATAAATGTCCTTTTTTTCAATATACGTCATTCCTAAATCAACAGGTGTCAGAACCTTTTCAAAGTTGTTGGTGCAAATCTTAAATCCGCTGGTCAAGGAAATCTCGTCATAGCCATCATAACTTGTGATGACGCCATAGTTGTCGCCAATTTTCTGGTGTACATTGACGTATAAACGTAGCTGGGCCTGGTTTGCAGTGCCATGAAGAGAGTTTTTGGGCTGACACGGATTAACCAGAGGACCGAGTAGATTAAAGCATGTGGGTATTCCCAAAGCTTTACGCGTAGGTCCGACGAACTTCATGCCATAGGCAAATAGGGGAGCGTGAAAATAGCATACGCCGGTGGTCTCAAGACTTTTCTTGAGTTTGTCGCTGTCATCTGTGAATTTTACGCCATGCTTTTCAAGAACGTTACTTGCGCCACTTACTGAGGAACTACCGTTGTTGCCGTGTTTAGTGACAGGATAGCCTGCTCCGGCGATGACAAATGCAGAACAGGTAGAGATATTAAATGTATTCTTTCCATCACCGCCGGTGCCGACAATATCGAGTGTGTCGTAATCACTAAAATCCAAGTATTTCCCAGTCTCAAGCAAGCCTTGTCGGAAACCGAGGATTTCATCTACGGTAACGCCGTGCGTTTGCAATGCCATGAGTAGGGCGGCAATCTGTTGAACATTATATTTTTCTTCAACAATGTTGAGCATAATCTGATGAGTATCTTCCTGCTGAAGTGTCTCGCCTTCTACAAGTTTCAATAAATATTCTTTCATAATGTTATAAATTAATGTTTTAACCAGTTGCTGATAATTTGTTGTCCTTCGGGAGTAAGAATTGATTCTGGGTGGAACTGGATGCCCCGAATGTCAAAATATTGATGCTTTAGTGCCATAATCTCTCCGTTTGCACTTTTGGAAAGGACACTTAAATTTTTTGGGAAATCTGTATTGGACACAATCCAAGAATGATAACGTCCCACCTGAATGCTTTGGCTCAAGCCTTCAAAGATATAGTCTTTTGTGTCAATTGTCACTGGAGTTTGAACCCCGTGATAAACTTCTGTCAAGTTAATGAGTTTCGCGCCAAAATACTGACCGATAGCTTGATGGCCGAGGCAGACTCCGAGAATTGGTTTGATATTTTTGTACGTATCAATGACCTTGAGTGTTAGTCCGGCCTCTTCGGGGATACCTGGTCCAGGAGACAGGATAATTTTATCTGCATTACGTAGGTCAGCGATATCAAATTTGTCATTACGCAGTATTGTTACGTCTGCGTTTAGACTCTTCACAAGATGGGAGAGATTATACGTGAAAGAGTCGTAATTGTCTATGATATATATATTCATTTTAATTGTAATTAAATTTTAAATACCTTTATCTGCAAGTTCAATGGCTTTTCGTAAGGCTCTGAGTTTGTGGTTTACCTCTTGTAATTCATATTCTTCATCACTCTTTGCTACAATACCGCTACCTGCTTGAAACCAAAGTTCTCCGTTGCGGCTTACAAAAGAACGGATGATAATGGCTTGATTCATCTGTCCGTCTAATCCTACAAAACCGATACAGCCTGCATAAGCTCCGCGGCTATGTGGCTCTAATCTGCTAATGATTTTCATTGCCTCAATTTTGGGCGCTCCCGACAATGTGCCTGCTGGGAAAGTGTCAATAAATGTTTTGAACCCTACAGCGTTGTTATCCATCTCTCCTGAGACGCGACTGACTAAATGAATGACATGGCTATAATACTGCATATCTTTGTATTTCTCTACTTTGACATTGTGGCAGTTGCGGCTTAAATCATTTCTCGCCAAGTCTACAAGCATGACATGTTCTGCATTTTCCTTACGGTCTTGACGGAGATATTCTGCATTTTTCTTGTCTTGTTCATTGTCACCTGTATGTGGTACAGTTCCTGCTATCGGGTCTATATAGGCCGTCCGGCCTTGTATGCAACAATGTGTTTCTGGTGAACTGCCGAAAATACGGAAGCCACCAAAATCAAAATAAAAGAGGTAAGGTGATGGATTTATGCACCTTAAGGCACGATAAAGATTTAAGTCATCACCAGTGTATTTCTGTATAAAACGGCGACTCGGTACGATTTGAAATACATCTCCTCGCAGGCAATGTTCGATGCATTGCCGTATATTAGACTTGTATTCTTCATCGGTTACTGTACTATAGCAGGAGCCGCATGAATGAAACTCGTATGTCGGTGGATTTGGACTGTTGAGTAAAATTTGTATTTTGTCTAAATTGTCTTTTTCTCCTTCAGTTGTCAGCTCAACCAAATCAAGAGTCTCTCCGTGATGGTTGAAGACCAAAATGTTTTTGTAGAGGATATACATGATGTCAGCCGCATCGTTTTTCTCTATAGTTTCTTCTTTCACGGGGATATTCTCAAAATAGCGTACGGCATCAAAGGCGGTATAACCATATAGGGCACAATAGTTTTTGTTGTCACCTTTAATCTCAAACAGTGAGAAAAACTCTTGAAAGGCTTGTTCTACAGGATAGCCAGGCGTGATACCCTTAACTTCTTTTTTGCCGTCAGGCAGCGACATTGTCACTTGTCCATGTGCAACGGCAATATATGCTATAGGGTTAAAGCATATAAAAGAACGGCTATTGATTTCACTTTGATAGTCGGAACACTCCAAAAGGCAGCTTTGTGTGTAGATGTCGCGTATCTTTATATAACTATTTACTGGAGTGTACCTGTCTGCAAGTATGCGTCTCTGTGCAACGTTAAAAGTATAATTTGCCATAATGTTTTGTTTTAAGTAAGAGTAATATATTATGCGTAGTCTCTGTATTTGAAAAATGTCTGCATGTCTTTGTCACCGCGCCCGCTTACAGTTAGTACGACAACATCACTTTTCTTGAATTTTATTTTAGGAAGGACAGCCAGAATATGTGCTGACTCCAAAGCAGGGATGATGCCTTCAAGACGGGTTAATTCATATGCTGCGCGTACGGCTTCGTCATCATTGATAGAGTATACCTTGGCTCGTCCTGTCTGTGCGAGATGAGCATGTACAGGTCCGATTCCCGGGTAGTCCAGACCGGCAGAGATGGAAAAAGGTTCTTTGACTTGTCCGTCTGCTGTTTGGAGTACAAGTGTCTTGCTACCATGCAGTATGCCTACGGAACCACTGTGTATGGTTGCAGCTGTAAACGGTGTATTCCATCCTTGTCCTCCGGCTTCTGCGGCTATTAGTTTGACCCGAGTGTCCTCAAGATAAAAGTAAAATGTTCCTATGGCGTTTGAACCGCCGCCGACACACGCCATAAGGTAATCGGGATGATCTTTGCCTGTCTTGTCATGGAGTTGTACTTTTATTTCTTCACTTATAATACTCTGCAAGCGGGCAACAATGTCAGGGTAGGGATGAGGCCCAACTGCAGACCCCATAACATAAAACGTGTCTTTTGGGTGACAGCACCAGTCGCGTATTGCTTCGTTGACAGCATCTTTCAAGGTCATATTACCGCTTGTTACGCTGGAGACTGTTGCTCCCAGCATTTTCATTCGTTCTACATTGGGCATTTGGCGTTGTATGTCTGTTTCGCCCATATAGATGGTACATGGCATATTCATTAGGGCGCATACAGTTGCTGTTGCTACACCATGTTGTCCTGCACCTGTTTCTGCGATTATGCGTGTTTTCCCCATTTGTTTCGCCAAGAGTACTTGTCCAATGGCATTGTTGATTTTGTGCGCACCTGTGTGATTGAGGTCTTCACGCTTCAGAAGGATACGTGCGTTGTATTTATTACTGAGCCGTTTTGCTTCATAGAGCGGACTGGGTCGTCCGACATAATCTTTAAGTAACGCTCTGTACTCTTTTTGAAAATCATCGCTCTCAAGTAAACCGATGTAGGCGTGTTTTAATTCTTCGATGCATTTGTATAGAACTTCTGGAACGTACGCGCCGCCAAAGTCACCGTAATAACCATTTTCGCTAATTTTGTAAGTGTCCATGTTTTTTGTATTTTGTTGTAATATATTTTTGTGTATAAAGAACAAGGACCTGCTCTGTGAGAGAGCAGGTCCTTGCTGAATTTTGTATATGTTTATTGTAATTAACTTAGGGTATGACTGACTCGACTCACAATTTTTAATTCTGAGTTCTGCCACCACCAAAAGTTAATGCTACAATTCTTCATTTGTTCTGTTGATTTCGTTGCAAAATTAAAATAAAAATTTAATTTACGTATCAAAATGTAGATTTTTTTAGGAAAATTATTTATATGTCCATGTGATTTCGTTAGCAGTGCCGTCAGGTGCGACAACTCTGAAGGTATCTTGTAATCTTTCTTTCTTGATGTTCTTGAATGTCCAGATGACTCCGCTGCGTTCACCGCTTGTTGACAGCGTTGACACAATTTTGTCGTTTTGGTATAACGTGAGGGAAGTAGCGTTACTATATACTTTAATGTCTACAGGTTTGTCTTTGGGATAGTATTTAAGTCGACGACTTGTAATATAGACAGTTGTTTCTTTCTTGTTCCACCAGGATTTATAGAGATAGAAGACATCTTTTTTTGTTTTACGGTTACGGGTGACGAGTCCTTTGTCATTGGTGTATTTTCTGTAGTCGTTTTGTGTAAAAACAATGCCGTCATCAGAGTCCATGAAACCTTCCTGTCGGTTGGCAACAGGGAAATCGTACAATATCCATAGCGAAGTGAAGTTTAGGAAAGGCATATCCATAATCTGTCTGATGTGACTTTCATGGATGAGATTACCATATTCTTCGTAGTGACGTGTATCGTCTTTTCTGTTGGCCATCATGATAGAATCAGTGGTGTGACAAAATGGGTTGATGCCACCGCCGTACTCAGCGACATTGCATATGCCCATTTTGTCATGGATGTAATTCATGTCCTTGCTGAAGACATCAAAATTAAACGTGTTTACATACCAGCCGTTATAACGATTCTCTGAGTAGTAGTCTGCTTCCAGTTTATCATAGCCCTTGTATTTGAATATACTGCATTCGGTTAATCCGACATAGCGGTAAGGGTCCAAAGTCTTGCTGAGTTTATGAAGAGCAGCGGTATTATCTTGTAGCTTTTGTACATCGAGCTTGCCTTGTAACCATGGTTTATTCCCCCAGTTTTGAACCTCGTTCCACATGCCCCAAAATATTATTGAAGGATGATTGTAGAGGTTGTGTATCATTTCTTTCATCTGATTTCTGATAGTACTGAAATATTCTTCGGTGGCATATTCTCCACAGACATTTACCCAAGGTATTTCTGTCTGAACGACAATACCGAGACTATCGCAAAGCCGAAAGGCGATATCGCGGTGCGGATAGTGTGCCAGGCGTAGAAAGTTTGCTCCCAGTTCTTTTATGTTTTCGAAATCTTTATAAAAGTCACTTGTGGAGAGAGCTGACGCTTTGTTTTCTGTATCCTGATGCATGGCTACTCCGCGTAGTGGGTAAGGCCTGCCGTTAAGAAAAAAACCGTCGTTAGGTGTCATTTTGTAGAACCGATAA
>CACXEH010000002.1 GCA_902766625.1 uncultured Bacteroidales bacterium
CCGGCAAATACGATATCGCAAAACTTCATCCGCAAAGCCATCTCTTCACAAGCGACACCTTCTATGCCGATTTTCCCGGACGGGTTTTTGAGACAGAAGATTGGAGTCATTTCAACAAACAGGAACTCAGACTTTTCCTTTCAGGTATCAGTCAGGCCAACCTCACCGTCCGCAACTTTCCTTCCACTGTTGCTGAATTGCGAAAGAAACTCAAACTCAAAGAAGGCGGCGATGTTTACATCTTCGCTACCACGCTGCACGACGGCACCCACGCCCTTATCCGCTGTAAAAAGATTACAAGGGATAAGTATTAGGTTATCTCTTGCATACTAAACAACAGGCGGAAAACAATCTTCCTCCGATATTTCCCGCCTGTTGAATGTTTTGGTATGTTCTTTATTTGAACAGTATCTTCTTATATGCTTTCAGCAAACTGGCATAGCCTTTCTCGTTAGGATGAAGTCCTTCACGGAAGCATGAGGCATCTATCTTACCGCTGCCGTCGGGCAGGGTGAGGCATGAGGTCACATCATGATAGCGTACAAAAGCATTTTGCTCCAGAGTCTTCTCAAGCAAGTTGTTGATGTCACGCACAACATTCTCCTTATCTTTACGCGGGTAGATACTGATAACGTGTATCTTAGCCTGAGGCTGGCGTTGGCGCAACAGTTTGACAATATCAATGATGCCGCTGACGATTTTCTCTTTGGAGTCATTGACCGGAATGTTGTTGGTACCTATCATCAGACATATCTGACTGGGTTTACAATTATCCAACTCGCCATGCAGCAATCGCCAATAGACATTCTCCACACGGTCCCAACCCATACCCATATTGGTCACACGGTGTTTGCCGAAGAGCTTGTCCCACGTCTTGCCGCCCCACTGACGCTCACTGACGGGACTACCACCCCAGAAATGCGTAATAGAGTTGCCTATCATTAATATTTCAGGATCAGTTGTCCTGTTCTGCTCCATTATCTCATTGTGGCGCATCATCCATTCGTAAGAGTTGTCACGACGCTGCACGCACGGTTTATAACAACGCATCGTATCTGCGCCGACCAAAATTTCATTCAGATGTCTCGCATATACTTGGGCATATTTCATCATACCCAAATCATTAGGATGCGTACCTTCTATCAGGTCATCGCCTGTCATATTGAGTTCTTTGTAGGTGATGTAATGCAAGCCTTTCACACCGGCAGCCTTCAGTTCCTTGTAAACTTCATATTGGACAGAGTCTTTCTGATACTCCTTCTTAAATCTCTTGTGAACGTGTGTAGAGTTGTCTGCAATGGCGTTGCCGTCCATAAAGAGTATCGGAGCATTGCTCTTCTCGCGCAGTTTCCTTACACCGTAACGTACGCGCGACGCAAACTCATCGTTGTCCAGTCCGACGCAATTAGGCACACAGTCCAGAATATAGACTTTAGCGTCTATCTCGCTCAGGGCATCATACATGATGTTCTCCATCTTACCGCTGCCCGAGAATCCCAAGTTGATGAAAGGATAGTCAAACCAGCGTTTCAGCAAAGTAGTCCAAATCAATCCCGGACGACTCGCCGAAGCACCGTGGGCTATTGAGGTACCATAAACCACAACGGGCTTTTCCTGAGAGCCACGCGTGAAGGAGAACTTGGAACCTTTGTCCACACCAATCTCCATCCACTTTATACCGTTGTAGGTCGGAAGATACAGCTCGTAAGCTGTACCGCGTTTGCCAAATACGGGCATCTCCTCCGTATTATAGGTAAATTGCACCGTATCCGATCCATTTAAATTAAATGTATATTGCATGCCATTGGGCACAAACGTGGTGCGGCCGTCCACATCGGTAGCATAAAGATCCACGCCGGATGTATTGAGGGCCACAACATTATTCAGGGCAATCCTGCCATGATTCGTCAGAAGGTATCTCACGGTGATATGCTTTGAATTTGTTGTGAATGTTACCGAGAGACCTGCAGACTGATGCGACAGATTCCACACCGCTTTGGTGACCTTGCCTTCAAAACGTGACGGCATGCGGTCATAACTCTTATTACCTATCTCTTTATTCCATGCACGGCCGTTGATATAAGGCTCATCAGCACTCATGGGATTGTACCAGTCTGTCTGCGCCTGAACCGTAACAGCCAGACAGATGAGTATAAACAAAACTATCTTGCGTACCATAATATAATATATCTTTTACTTAAGTTCCTCAAACGGATTTTCAGGATTGCCCGTCCACTTGCACAGGCGCAAATCACAGAACTGCACTTTATCCTTCGTCTTGCCACTGTTAGAAATATAGTAATAACCTTGTCCGAGGCTTTCAATACCCGTATCACACTTGGCATTCCAGCCGCGCAATCCCGTCTTGGCATCTTTCGACCCGTCGTTCGCCAACGTCAGCACAAGACCTTTCTGCGCAGGAACAAAGCCCTTCAACGTTTCTTTCTTGGCAGCCACACTGCCGTCAACAGCAAACATGGAATAATTAGGATACGCTGATTTCTTACCTTTGTATACACCCAGAATCCAATAGCCCTTATAAGCATCATAATCCATATTCTGCACGCCCCAGTTGGTATTGCCCGTAAAGACAAAATATCTCTTGTCTGCTTTTTTCGGTCCATACTGATGGAAAGATGTCAGAGGACGTGCCTTAGCTTCCAACTTAGCCGGATCATACTGCAGTATCACCTGATAATCATTGTCTGTGCGGTCAACATCACTATATATACCCAGTGCGACATTGATGACTTTCCTGCCGTCAGTCTTTCCGAACTGAGGACCGAGAGAAACACCGTCGATACCGCTGCATCCATATTTGTGATCCAGAGTCTTGCCATCATTCTGCACTTTGGTCTCATACATATCCACAACTTCCTTCAGATACGCCGCCTTCAACACACCGCCAGTCGCTGCATCAATGCCCGGACGGTCTATCTTCTTGGTGTCAAATATTCCCACGTAGAAAGAATTGGCTCTCTGTTTTGCTGCCGAACCGGAGATGCCCTGCCCTATCGCATCGTCCTTGTATTCCATTGAACCATACAGCATACCCGTCTCCGGGTCAAGATCAATACAACCCAAGTGACAGGTAAGTCCCTCAACAGAACCGAGCAGGTTGCCCTCATAGTCTGTCTTAATCAGGTAAGTCGTGAAAGAGAAATACACACACTTGTTTTTCACGTCAACGGCAACACCCTGCACATGGTGCTTGCCAATCTGAAAATAAACACTCGAAGGAAGTTTCCCAAAGGGAGTATCCACCCAAGTCATCTCGCTTTTGGCTTGCATCGCCAAAGCACACAGAGCCATAACGGCCGCCACAAAAATTCTTTGTATCATAATATATTATCTATAATGTTCTGAAGTTAATATACAAAATTACGCCTTTCTGCGGAATATCGCCACAATCCTGCTCTTTTTTATTCAACCCGACATCAAAGTGTAACAGATTTCATCGGGAAAAGTATTACACAAGAATACCTTTACACTCTTCCGTTCCGCGGGACGGAACGTACGTTCCGGAGGATGGAACATAAATTCCATAGCGTGGAACTTACATTCCATAGGATAGAACGTAAACTTTTTACGGGTGACCGTCTCCCGACTTGCCCGACATCACGCGTACACGATTGAGCGCATCGGATTACAGCGTACATTTTATTTTTTTAGAAAAAATTTTGTAATTTTCATAAAAAAAATTATTTTTGTATTGGAAACATATCGTCAAACCGATTCTTCGGCATGAAATTATCCGCTGTCATAAAAACTCCGAATAAAGAAGATTGTTTTTGCTATACTGCAATGACTTATTGCAAATATGCAATCCCCCCTTCCCTCAGAAACGCATACCTTTGTTTTAGCAAATAATACTCTCATACGTCATTTCAAAACATCAGATAACATTTTTAACATTTTTTTAACAATCACACGACATGCAACAACTGAAACTATTCCTCGCAGCAGTGGCTATAGCTTTCGCTGTGAACGCTTCGGCGCAAGAAAACAAATTGTTTAACCATCTGTCCATCGGCTACACGCTCGGTACAGACGGACTGATTGGCTTTGATGTGGCTTCACCTATCGGCAATTATGTTGCAGTTAGAGCAGGCTACACCTTCATGCCTAAATTTAAGGCTGACGTAGATGTAAACTACAAGGTTAATGGCACACCTTACAAAGCCAACATTGAAGGCAAACTGAACATGGGCAACTTCAAACTCCTCTTTGATGTCTATCCTTTCAAAGAGAAGAGTTTCCACTTCACTGCCGGTGCCTATATGGGTACAAGCAAATTGATAAAAGCCGACAGCAAGAAGCCTCTTGAAGGCGTTGCACCCGGAGCACAGGTGCAGATTGGCAACAAGGCCGAGAACATGTTTGGCACCGACGCAGAAGGTCATGTTCACGGACGTACCAGCGTCAACAGCTTCAAGCCTTACATCGGTATCGGCTTCGGCAGAGTGGTTTCAAACAAATTCTGCAACGTCAGCTGCGACCTCGGTGTGATGATTTGGGGAAAACCGAAGGTTGAGATGTATGATTATCACTATTCCGCAGCAACCCCCTCTACATGGAAAGAACTCAAGAAGTCAGACTTCAACAAAGACACGGACAAGGATGCCTATGACGCATTCAAAATTGCAGATAAACTTTCTGTCTGGCCGGTCCTCAATATCCGCGTAGGATTCCGCGCATTCTGATGCAACATATCTTATATTAACTCATTAATATTTTTAATTATGAAAAAACTATTTTTTATTTTCACGGCATTAGCCCTTGGAGCTTTTTCCTTCAGTTCATGCAGTAGTGACGACAACGACAGCGGCGATGGCGGCAGCGCGAAACTCCCCACACCGGCAATGGCCAAAGAAGCTATTACACTTGATAATTTCTCTTGCAACGAAATCAAAGAACTTGAACTCACGGCGAGTGGTGACTATCTGGCATATGCAAAAACCAGTTTCATCTATCAGTTCCTGCCGTTATCTAAGTCTCTAAAAGAGTCAATAGACAACACTTACGAGTACATCAGCGGTAAATACACCAAGGTTGAAGACAACATCTATTTCCTGGAAGGACTGGGAAGTTTGCAACTGACCAAAGGCGCTAACAACACTGTCGAAATCAAACTTACCAATCTTTCCGGCACAATCGCTACCGGTACCGCCGAGGACGAGACCGTCAATGTGACTGACGGAAAGACGCTCGACCTCTGCCGCACATGGTATATCGTGCAGACAAACTTCCGCTATGAGGGCTTTACAGCCGACGGCAAAGCAGAGACTCCGGTTGGAGCAGAATTCCCCAATGCACAATATCAGACTTCTAACGACCTGATGGCTATGGGCGAGTGGCTGATGCAAAACTACAAGAAAGACATCATGGAGGAACTGGCAGGAAAGAGCTATATCAAAAACATCATCTTCACACCTAAGACTTTTGCCATCAACTTTGGTTACGAAACCTATGTCGGGGACTGGGAATGGACAAACAAAGATAAAGGCACCATCAATTACGAATGGGAAAAAGGCTATATGACCACCAACTTTGACAACGGAGAGGCTACAGTATCGTTTAACGACGGATATGCTACTCTGAAGCTGCAAGGCGATATCCAGTCTAATAGGGAGAATAAGGGCACATATAAACTTACTCTCACCTTTACATTATCAGATAAAGAACCCATAGAACAACCCACGTAATATCATTTAACAAAGATACCGGCTCAGAAACATTTCTGAGCCGGTATCTTTATTTTATAAGGTAAGACTGCACTAATCAGTCGCCGGAGCCTCCTCGATCAAATCCATAAACTGGTCCAGCTTAGGCGTAATAATGATCTGAGTGCGGCGGTTGCGTTGCTTGCCAATCTCAGTATTATTGCTTGCTATAGGATTATACTCTCCGCGGCCACCAGCCGTAAGACGCTGAGGATCGACGCCATAATCGTTTTGCAAAGCTTGTACCACCGAAGAAGCACGCAGACAACTCAAATCCCAGTTGTTACGGATATTCGGGCGAGAGATAGGCACGTCGTCTGTATTGCCCTCAATCAAGACTTCATACTCCTTATAGTCCTTTATGATTTTCGCTATCTTGCTCAAAGTCTCACTGGCGCGGGAGTTAATCTCATAACTGCCCGACTGATAAAGCATATTGTCAGCCAAAGAGATATATACCACGCCCTTCAACACCTGCACATCAACCTCCTGTTTCTCAGCGTTGGTCAGGGAGCGCGTCAGGTTATTGGTCAGGACAATATTCAGCGAATCACTCTTATCCTTAGCTTCTACCAACTGTTTGATAAAACGGTTGGAAGCATTAATTTCATCAACCAACTTGGAAATATTGACATTACCCTGTGAGTTTTGTTGCAGACTCTTGTCCAAAGACCCTTGTAAGTCTTTATAGGCCTGCTTCAATTCTGCATTGCGCTTCTTCTCTGCATCCAGTAAATCCTGCAGACTTTTTACGCTGGCCTTACTCTCCGTCAACTGCAATCGGCAACTGTTACTCTCCTCCCTCAGAGAAGCATTCTCGGACTTCAGTGCATTATTTTCAGACTGCAAAGCCTGAAACTCCTTTTTACTTATACAACCAGTAAACATCATTGCTACTGTAATGGCTACGAGCCACATTTTTTTCTGCTTCATAATTGTCTTCTCTTTCTTTCCCGCCCTTGAACGAACGGAAAAATATTAAATACTTCGGCGAAAGTAGGTGTTTTATCGGATTTCGCCAAATAAAATCTCAGAAAAAAACAGCTTTTATTCATTCTATAACATATCAGCCGCGTTTTTATGATTTATTAATGATTGGGACGTTCATTTTTACACTGATTATTTTATAACTTTGCCATAGAAAACACGGAAAAATCATGGTGCCTTCATCCTCTAAAGCAAAGAAAAAAGGAATTATTAAGATTCTCATCACCATCAAACGATGGGAATTATACCTTTTATTAGCTTTATGCGTAGGCATTCCTCTTGCGTACACCTATTACAAACACATTTATGGCAACACCGATGTAACCGTCACAGATGCTCTGGGTGGCAACATTTTTCCCTCACAAATCATCGCCACCGCCATTACAGATGACAATATCATCCTTCCTGTGGATACGCCCTACATAGGTAAATCACAAAACATCATTGCCGTAAAAATAATATCACACAAGAAAAACAGCAAGGTTCGTATTGATATCGCAGAAACGCCATTCTTCCGCCACTCCGTCTCTGAATTCATTCTGCCGGAAGCATGGACAGACTACACCGTTTATCCGGATATCGTATGGAACTATGACGCACTGCGTCAGAACACACAAGCGACACCCGTCGGTATTGTCATTCAAACCAGCCTTGACGGACAGCTCCTTCAACAATCGCTCAAGACAATGTCCATGAGGAGCATCAACGAGTGTCTGCTCGGATATTACCGCATACAACGCAACAAACAAAAAGAATTTATCAACACCCGGCAACTCTTCGCCTGTTACGTCAATGAGGATAACCCCAAGATTGATGACGTATTGAGAGAAGCACTCAGCACACGCATCATCAACCGCTTTATAGGCTATCAAAGAGACTCCGTGAGCGTCATTAATCAAGTCTATGCCTTGTGGAACGTGTTACAGCGACGGCATTTCAAATATAGTTCCATTTCTAACAGCAGTCTGTCAAGCAATTTTGTCTTCGCACAACGCATAAGAACTTTTGATGACGCCATGAAATCCTCACAAATCAACTGCGTGGACGGCAGTGTCCTGTTCGCCTCGCTGATGCGCGCCATCAACATCACGCCTATACTTGTGCGACTACCCAACCATATGTTTGTTGGCTTCTACACAGACAAACAACACAGAAATAAAAAATTCATAGAGACGACTATGATTGGCGATGTCAACCTGGACGACTACTTCCCGGAAGAAAATCTGGACTCCACGCTGCTGAGCATGTCACAAAACCAAGCCTCACGCATGGCTTTTGAAAAATCTATGGAGTATGCCGAAAAACAATACTACAAACACGCAGAGAAACTGAACAAACAAAGCGCAGGATATATGTATTTGGAAATAACATCAGAGATGCGCAAAAAAATTCAACCTATAGGAAAATAACTCCCATATAATTCTTTCTCAGGAAAACACAAACAGGCACATCACAACACTTTATCATAAGATAAGAAACAAAAAATATGGGCATTAGTGAGGAATTTAAAAAAATGTTGTAATTTTACACCTGATAATTCTTAAATAAGATAAGACGGGAACAAAAATGAAAAAAACATTAACACTCTTTTGGCTTAAAGCTTTGCCAATTTGTCTGGCAGTCCTCTCCGGTTTTCAAATGTCATGTAAAGACTCTGTCGACGAGAGCGACATCTA
>CACXEH010000003.1 GCA_902766625.1 uncultured Bacteroidales bacterium
AAAAAAATCATTTTTATATTAACAATCCTACTGACATTGAATATTGAAACGATAATGGCAGCAGACAAAAAGGATAAGGCTACCGACGCACAGCGCGTGGCATATGTCCTCCGAAACATTGGTGTAAAAAGGGATATTCAAAGCAAGCTAAAACCATTGCTGGAAAGTTACTTACGAGAGCTCAACGCCGCCGAGGCACCTTATGAGAAATTGAAGGACAAACTGAAACCTCAAATTAAGATGGGCAATATCAGTGAAGCCCAAGGGCAACAGTTGCTTAATGAGAAATGGGCGACCGATGAGCGTGAGTTGGCCGTAAAGAAATCTTATGAAAAGAAATTCAAAACCGTTCTCCCAACTAAAAAGGTATATGAATGCTACCGCCTGCTAAACGATAAAAGCAGTAAAATACTGGATTACTGATTTAATATCTATATTATAACGCAACAGGGACCTTTAGGAATTATCTCAAAGGCCCCTGTTACATTATGCTATATTATTCATTAATACTCGTAACAACCTGCATCACTCTTACCGTCGACCAGACGTCTCTTTCCGTCACGGTCAAGCGGGTAATAGCTCTGCGTCACTGAAGGATCGCCCGCCCCTACAGCAACAGACAGACTGTCTAAATGGAAATCATACGAGAGCGCATCCAAATTGAAATGCGGGAAATTACCGGCACGCGACACTTTATTAGACTTCTTATCCCACACATTGTTTATCAAATCCTCATCCACCACTTCGACTGTATTTAACAGGCAATTTTGGAAATAGTAGTTGAATGCACCGGCACCATAACCTTCCATACGGTCACCAAAAATCTCATCATCCGAATAACCGGTGATAATACAATTATAGAATGCAGCATTCGTAAGATGGTAATTGGTTTTATCTTTGTAATTGGTGTAATACAGTGCCGGCCCCCGCATGCCACTGAATGGATAGAACTGGGCTATCGTACAATGCACGAACTCGTTGTCTCCACCATACAGACAGACACAATACCCGCCCGCATTTGACACCTGGGTGTTACCGGCAAATATCTTGGCGTTATAGGATTCCAAGGCTGTGCCACTGACATTATGTATGACGCAATTCTCCAGACGGAGTTTTTCGCTCTCTGAAGAGACTGACTCACAAAGAATACCATATGCGCCACTGTGTATATCACAATAATTGAGGCTATTGCCATAGCTCTTATCGGTTATGAAAACCCCTTGCCATTGTTCTGATATTCTGTCATAAGGCTGGTTCTCAAACATGTAATCCATACGATCGCCACGCAACACAACAGGTTTCTCCCGCGTGCCATTGGCTATAAGCCTCCCTTCGACACGCATGTGCGCATTCGAAGCGAACATCAGCCTCACACCTGCTTCAAGCGTCAAGGTACAGCCCTCTTCTATTGTCAGACTATCTTTAATCACATAAGGCCGCTGGGCAGATAGCTGCATATCAGTCTGCACATGAGCATCACGCATCCATATTACATCCTGACTGTAAGCACTCAATACCACAGACTGCTGGGCACCATTGGCAAGCGTAAACACTAATGTAGCCTCATGAAGCACTTTGTCATCCTGGTTGCTTTCAGGCGGCGTAATTTGCACATACGCCAACAAACTGTCTTTGGAGCGGCAGTCAATGGACGTAGCCAAATTGCCGTCAACATAACTGCCGTCGACAATCACGCTGAATCCGCTGGTAATGCCGTTAAGAAAAGCTATATTGGTAATGCTCACACCATCAGAATTGTTGTTATAGATGGCAAAGCGACGAGTAACCGAATTTGTTCCTGCAATGACGGTATCCATCCTCAGTGTGTCGACAGAAAAAGTCAGACGGTCTCCCGCAGCAGTTTCAAACTTCTCTTCCTCAACACATGAAGACAAAGCCACCAGAACGACAAGACACAGATATACGATGCTCTTCACAAAACGACTTATTTTTCAGGTATATTCTTCAGTATCTCCAACACGTGATCCCATACCATCTGAACCGTCGGAATCAGCAATCGCTCGTCGGGCGAATGAACACCTCTCAGGGTCGGACCTATAGAGACCATATCCATGTTAGGATATTTCTCACTGAACAAACCACACTCCAAACCGGCATGTATGGCTTTAACTTCAGGAGATTTCTTAAACAGACGCTCATAAGCAGCGACAGCCAACTTCAGGAACTCGCTGTTCGGGTCAAGATACCAGCCGGGGTAGCCGTTGTTGACCTCTACATCGGCACCAGCCAACTCAAAGACCGCAGAAACGGCATCCAATGTTGCCAAACGCTTACTGGTAAGGTTGCTACGCTGCATAGTGGAGACCTTTATCTTTCCGTCAATCAACTTCACACTTGCCAGATTGGTACTTGTCTCCACAAAATCAGGAATGTCCTGACTCGTCGCCAACACGCCATTCTGAACTCCAAGGACAGCACGCAGAAGACGGCCTGTCAAGTCACTTGTAAATACGCGGTCTGCCGCATCCGTCGACTCCAGCACAAACTGCATGTTTTTCTCCGTCACACTGTATTCTTCCTCAAACTCAGCTGTCATGACATTAAACTCCACGCGCAAGTCCTCCTTGTATTTCATCGGAACAGCGCAGACGGCGTATCCGTCACGTGGGATAGCGTTATGCAATCCACCACTTTGGATATCTGCGACACACATGTCAAATTTCTTCATGAAGCGATACATCAGTCTTGCCAACAATATGTTGGAATTGGCACGTTTTTTCTGTATGTCATCACCTGAATGACCGCCCACCAAGCCTTTAACCTGTAGCTTAAAGAAGAAACTGTCTTTTGGCGCAGCCTCATAGTCCACATCAAAATAAGCGCGGGTATTGCCACCACCGGCACAACTGATGAAAATCTGTCCCTCGTCTTCCGAATCCAGATTAATCAGATACTCGCCCTTCAGCAAATGAGGGTCAAGGTTGGAAGCACCAACAAGGCTTGTCTCTTCAGAACGAGTAAACAGGCATTCCAGCGGTCCGTGTTCCAGTGTATCATCAGCCAAAACGGCTAATTGTATAGCACCACCTATACCGTCGTCAGCACCCAGAGTGGTACCCTGAGCCGTCATCCATTCACCTTCCACCTTTGTCTGTATAGCGTCTTTGGAAAAGTCAAAATCCAATCCTGCAATCTTTTCACATACCATGTCCATATGGCTCTGCAACACCGTCGTCTTACGGTTTTCATAGCCTTTGGTCGCCGGCTTGCGAATCAGCACATTGCCTGTTTCGTCCAAACGACATTCCAGATTGTGTCTGCGCGCAAAGTCCTGAAGATATGCCATCATCTTCTCCTCATGACCCGATGGGCGGGGAATCTTGTTTATCTCTGCAAAATAATCAAAAACCAACTTGGGTCGTAATTCTATCTTTGTCATGTCTGTAAATATTAATCACATTATTATATAATAATAACGCATCCGAGGCGAAAATATTGCATCAACAAAGCATAGTTGCAACGGTTTTTCCACTGCATGGCCTGAAACACGCCGTACTGTCCCGGATACAATACCCGTACAAAATGTTTCTGTACCCCGGATATATTTTCCGTTCCATCGGCTGGAATATAAATTCCATGGCATGGAACGTATGTTCCAAAGGCTGGAACGGACGTTCTATGCTATAGAATAGATTTTATATAGCACTGAAAAGAATAAATTATAGAGTATGTTTTAATATTTTGTTATCTTTGTAATAACAAAAACAATAAAACATGAATTTCAAACACACACTCGTCATTTATGCCTTGCTCAGTATGTCAGGTAGCATATGTCACGTCGCAGCACAGAGTATTAAATATCCTACAGAAGTCAAAGAACTGTACAACACTGCAGACAAAGCCGCCGTGCTGACGAAATATCCCCGTCCGGTTATAGGCGTACCCACAACGCCTGATACGAAGGCAGAGGTTGCCGCTGTTGAAAAGGCCGGAGGCATTGCGATAATCATTCCTTCCACCGTTGACCCGGGCGCACTGCGTGATATCGCCGGACTTCTGGACGGATTGGTATTGTCACAAGGCGTACAAGCAAGCGACAAATACAGTGTCTTGCTGAACAAAGTAGCGTCTGACCGCAACATACCGGTATTGGGCGACAATGCCCTGATGGCGAAAATAGACTCCGGACTTTGGCGCATGCACGATAATTGCAGAGATTACGCCAGCTTGATTGACTGCGCAAAACTGTTCAAGCGCGCCAAAAACCTTCATCAAAGAATGTTTACCGTTGATACTCATGCAGACCTGCCTGAAGGTTACGACAAGGGCAACAGCATAGGTCTGAGAAAGACCAACCAAGTCAGCATACAAAAAATGGAGGAAGGGATGCTTGATGCAGAATTTATCATTGACTTCATTGGCGACGGTGCAAAGACCAAAGAACAGTTAGACAATGCTGAAACCAAGTGCAAGAAAATTCTGCAACAAATATACGATGACATGGATAAATACAAAGACTTCTGCGCTATCGCCAAGACTCCGGCTGAGGCCATGAAAATCAAATCAGAGGGCAAAAAAGCGCTCTTTATCGGGATGGAGAACGGCGCGGGACTCGGCGCTGACATCAATAACGTGAAATGGTATGCCGACAGAGGTGTAACCTATATTACACTTTGCTGGATGAAAGACAATGCCATCTGTCACTCCTCAAGCATCCGATACAAAGACAATGACCCCAGCAAAGGCCTGACAGAATATGGCAAGAAAGTTGTGCGCCAGATGAACAAGCATGGTGTCATTGTTGATGTCTCTCACACCAGTGAACAGACATTCTGGGACTGCATCAAAGTCAGCAAGACACCTATCATTTGCTCCCACTCGGGTTGCATGGCCAACCACACCCACGACCGCAACATCACGGATGAACAAATCAGAGCACTTGCCCAGAAAGGTGGCGTGTTGCAAGTATATGCCGTATGGAACTTCCAGGGCAAAGACAAATATAAAACAACTATAAAAAACATGGTTGCCGACATTGACCATGCCGTACGGATTGGAGGCGTGGACCACGTTGGTATCGGTGCCGATTTTGACGGCGGAGGCGGATACACCGGCATCATGGCTGAAAACGACTTCATAAACATCACCATGGAACTGATGAAGAAAGGTTACTCCGACGAGGATATTGCAAAAATCATGGGAGGAAACATCATGCGAGTAATGACAGAAGTACAACAGTACGCAAAAAAACAATAACATCATCACGTCATGAAACATGTATTGACTATTTTCGTTCTGTCGCTTTGCATGGCAACAGCCCATGCGGAAAAATATTCCAAGCTGATAGATACAGATATTGCCGGAAAAATCAGCCTGACCTGTGAGCAGACTGGCTCGTGGCAATTCAGTACATCATTGGAAAAAAGTAACGGCAAAGAGTTTATAACCATCAAGCTGCGCTGTACAACGCCGCAAGTGCCGCCCAAATTCAGCATCAGCTTTACCCTTCCACAAAAAGACATCTATCACCTGTGGCATCCTTGCGCAACCACGCGCTACAGATTTTATCCGGACTGGAACGGCAAGTCGTGGCAGAAATCGCAACTTGCTGTCAGTATACCCCTACTCTCCTTTTTCAATGAGCATAACCAAAACGCATTTCTGCTGGCTTGCGACGAAGTGTTCCACACCGTAAAAACCCAAATGGCGATAAGAGAAGAAGGATGTATCATGTGCTGCGAAATGAAATATTTTGATGAACCCGCCGCACCAATGACCGACTACATGACAACCATATTGCTGGATAACCGAAATATCTTTTGGTCGGATGCCATTCAGGAAGCTACGAAATGGATAGATACGACCATCCGCCTTACCCCATGCAACATTCCGGAAAGTGCTTTTGCGCCGTTATACTCTACATGGTATCAATTCCATCAGGACGTCCACGCCAAAGACATCGAGGAAGAATGTGCCATTGCCTCCAAACTGGGAATGAAAACCATCATCATTGACGATGGCTGGCAGACCGATGACACCAACCGTGGCTACGGCTTCTGCGGCGATTGGGAAATATCCACAAAAAGATTTCCCGACATGGTGGCACACGTCAAGAAAGTGCAGAGCATGGGAATGAAGTATATGCTGTGGTACTCTGTGCCGTTCATGGGATACTACAGCAAGAACTTCAAACGCTTCAAAGGCAAATTCTTGCGCTTGTCTGACCACAGCAAGGCCGGCGTACTGGACCCCCGCTTCCCTGAAGTAAGAGAATTTCTGGCAGAGACATACGAGAAAGCTTTGAAGAACTGGGAAATCGACGGTTTCAAGCTTGACTTCATCGACCAGTTTACTATCACCGGTACAGATCCTGCCATTGCGGAGAATTACGCCGGACGTGACTACAAATCAGTACCAGAGGCAACAGACGCGCTGATGAAAGAAATTACAGCCCGCCTGCAACGCATCAAGCCTGACATCCTCATAGAGTTCCGCCAAGCCTACATGGGACCTGCCATCAGACAGTATGGCAACATGATCCGTGTTGGCGACTGTCCTGGAGACTTGCAAGCCAACCGCATCGGCATCGCCAATCTCCGTCTGACATCGGGAACAACTGCCGTACATGCCGACATGCTGGAATGGAACAAGGAAGAATATCCACTCAACGTGGCACGCACCATCATTTCCTGCATATTCGGTGTCATCCAATATTCCGCCATGCTACGAGACATCCCACAAGACAACCAAAACGTCATCCGCCATTGGCTGACATTCTCACAGGAACATCAGGACGCATTGTTGAAAGGCCAATTCAAACCTTACTCACCAGAGGCAGGCTTTCCCGTCATCAAGGCAGAAAACAACCAGGAACGCATCATTGCCGTCTATCAAGACAACATGGCTGTAAATGTAGGCAAGAAAGACAAGAATATCTATATCCTCAATGGGACATACAATTATTATATTATAGCAGAAGTCCCTGCAAATCTCAAATTGAAAACATTTGACATGTACGGAAAAGAGACAAGCAACACCAAACTAAAACCCGGAATTCAATATTTGCCCATCCCGGCTGGGGGATACGGACTCCTATATTAATGTTTTACAATTACGCTGTTATCATTATTTAACATGCAGAAAAAATAATTCTGAACAAGAAAACGTATCTTTGTGCCAATAAATAAAACATCTATAATTATGATTATTAAAACAAACACATTTTTAGGTATGGCGCTTGCAGCAAGCATCGCCGTTTCACTTCATTCATGCCAAAAGCAAACCCCTGAAACTCCGTCGGCTAAAAGTGCTGCAGAACCAGAGAAGCAGGAACTTAAAATAGCTTATGTTGAAGTAGACTCCATTATGACCAGTTATAATTTTGCCACAGAATATGTGGAAATACTTAAAAAGAAAATGGAGACCATCCAATCTACACTAAACAGCAAAGGGCTCTCTCTCCAAAACGAAGTAGCTGATTTCCAAAACAAGATACAGCAAGGCAAACTGACTCAAGAACAAGCCACCAGTGTTCAGGCAGCACTCCAGAAAAAACAGACCCAACTCCAAAACTTGCAGGAAAGCTTGACAAACGAATATCAGAAAATGCAGGACAAATACAACAACGCTCTGCATGACTCTATACAGAACTTCTTAGCAAGCTACAACAAAACACACAAATATGATTACATCCTTAGCAAGAGTGGTGACAACATCTTACTCGCTAACCCGAAAATGAATATCACTGAGGATGTCATCAAGGGACTTAACAAGAGATATAAGAAAACTGAAAAGAAATAATCCGCAATTATGGCTTCAAACAAGTCGGCAAGAATCTTTTGCGTTAACACACATGAATATATGGACGTGCCTCTTGGCACAACACTATATGAGATATATAATCAACTCAAACCTGGAGATATCACAGAAGTAGCCAACGCCAAAGTCAACAATATTGTCACAGATTTAGACTATGCCATATTCAGCAACAAAGACGTTGAGTTTCAAGGTATGACATGCGCATCTGGCATGCGCACATATGGGCGATCCTTGTTTTTCGTATTAAGCAAAGCAGTGAAAGATCTTTTCCCTGGTGGTGTCATCATCAACGAGACCATGACAGCGAGTGGTGCATATTGCAAGTTGGAAATCGGTCAAGAATTGACAGACGATATCATCCAGAAACTGCGCGGACAAATGAAGACAATCATAGACAATGATTTTCCCTTTGTCAAAGTCACCGCACACACAGACAACGCCGTACAGCTGTTTCAACAACATAACCACATCAGTAAGGTAAAACTCCTGACTTGTCACAAGAAGTTGTACACTACATACTACTTGCTGGATGGAGAGCCTGACTACTATTATGGTCCGCTGTTAAGAAGCACAGGACAACTTAAAGTATATGGTTTGGAACGATACAACGATGGACTGTTGCTCCGCATGCCGCAAATAAACAACCCTTCACAACTGCTCCCTTTCATCAAGCAAGATAAAATGCTTGACATTATCAAAGAGCAAAAAGAATGGCAGAAAATTATTGGCATCAGTACTATAGGAGAACTCAACGAACTGTGCAGGAACAAGAGAGATGCTATCAATATAATCAATGTCTCCGAGGCACTTCAAGAAAAGAAAATAGCCAAAATCGCCGAAAACATCAAGAACAAGTCCAGTGTCCGACTCGTTCTTATCGCAGGACCATCTTCCAGTGGAAAAACAACTTTCAGCAAGCGCCTTAGCATCCAATTGGTTGCTGAGGGCATTAGACCTGTCGCCATTTCCATGGATGACTATTTTGTTGATCGTGAGCATACCCCGTTGGACGAGAATGGAGAATATGACTTTGAGTCTGTTTATGCGCTTGACATTGAACATTTGCAGAGAGATTTGAAAGCATTGTTTGACGGTCAGCAAGTTGAGTTGCCGAAGTTTGACTTCACAACCGGCAAGAGCCTTCCGAGCGGAAACAAACTGAAGATTGACGACAAGACCGTTATCATCATGGAAGGTATCCACGGACTAAATCCTGAATTGACGAAGAACATCCCGGCTGAAATGAAATACAAGGTTTTTGTCTCTGCATTGACAACTATCCAATTAGATTACCACAATTTCATCCCGACAAGCGACAATCGTCTGCTTCGCCGCATCGTACGCGACTACAAATATCGCAACTACTCTGCGGAGGAGACTATCAGCCGCTGGTCGTCTGTAATAGCAGGTGAAAACAAATGGATTGTTCCTTTCCAAGAGGAAGCCGACGTAATGTTTAACTCTGCTTTGTTGTTTGAACTTGCCGGACTGCGCACACAAGCACTACCACTATTGGAAATGGTACCCGAGAGCGCCCCGGAATACAGCGAAGCTAACCGCTTGATAAACTTCTTGAATTATATTTTACCCATTAAGATCGACGGACTGCCTCCGACATCACTCTTAAGAGAATTTATGGGAGGAAGTACATTCCATTATTAGTACACACATATTATGAAGTATGGATTTGTAAGGGTCGCCAGTGCCATCCCCTCCGTCAAAGTAGCCAACTGCGCTTTCAACAGGGAACATATTGAGGCACTGATTAAGACTGCAGAAGCACAATGTGTTGAAATTGTCTGTTTTCCCGAATTGTCTTTGACGGCATATACCTGTCAAGATCTCTTCAAACAGCAAAAACTCATCACGGACGCCGAGACGGAATTAAAAATTCTTCTCAGCAACACCCGTTCGCTTAATATTACTGCGATTGTCGGTTTGCCTGTCTGCCATCATGGCATACTTCTAAACTGTGCCGCTGTCATCAGCAAAGGAAATCTTCTGGGCATTGTCCCCAAAAGTTATCTGCCCAATTATAATGAGTTCTATGAAATGCGATGGTTTGCCGGTGCACAAAATATGTCATGTGCATCTATCCATCTCGCAGGACAAGATACTATTATTGGCAATAAACTAATATTCAAGACTCCGACATGCAAATTTGGTATAGAGATTTGTGAAGATGTATGGGCACCGACTCCACCGAGCAACGAACTGACAATTCATGGTGCGGAACTTATTTTCAATATAAGCGCCAGCAATGACGCTATCGGCAAGCACGCTTATTTAGAAAGTCTGTTGTCACAACAGAGCGCACGTTGTCACTGTAGCTACATCTACTCCGGAGCCGGATTTGGAGAAAGTACACAAGATGTCGTTTTCAGCGGCAAAGGGTTTATTTATGAAAACGGACACTTACTGGCCGAAGCCAAACGCTTCAGTACTGAGGAACAATTAATCGTCAGTGAGATTGACGTTGAGAGACTTCAAATTGAAAGAGCTGCCAATACGACCTTTACCACTTGTGTACAGCGAATCAATGATTATGACAGTTATTCCTTTATCAACGTACCGATAAGCACCGACAACGCTGATGACAAAATCTCACGCACCATCATTCCACATCCATTTGTTCCCAACGGACCAATGTTGAATGAACGCTGCGAAGAGATTTTCAACATACAAGTGCACGGGCTCGCCAAAAGGTTGCAGCACATTCATTGCCAACATGCCATCATCGGTATCAGTGGAGGCTTGGATTCCACCCTCGCCCTTTTGGTATGTGTACAGACCTTTGATTTATTAAAACTTAATCGAAAAGGCATCATCGGCATCACAATGCCAGGTTTTGGCACAACGGGCCGCACGCATAACAATGCCGTAAGTCTCATGCAAGAGTTAGGTGTAACCATCCGCGAGATTCCCATCGTGGAAGCATGTAGACAACACTTCCAAGATATCGGTTTAGACAGTTCTATTCACGATATCACCTATGAGAACAGCCAAGCACGCGAACGCACGCAGATTCTTATGGATGTAGCCAATCAGGTCAACGGTATTGTTGTCGGTACGGGCGACCTCAGCGAACTGGCGCTCGGTTGGGCAACCTACAACGGCGACCATATGAGTATGTATGGTGTCAATGCTTCGGTGCCAAAGACACTGGCGCGTCACCTTGTCATATGGACCGCAAATAATCTCCAGCAAGGCAAATGCAGAGAGACATTATTAGACATTGCCGACACGCCCATCAGTCCTGAGCTCATCCCCGCTGATGCAGACGGCAATATTGCACAAAAGACAGAAGACCTTGTAGGACCATACGAATTGCATGATTTCTTCTTATACTATTTTTTACGTTTTGGTTTCACGCCTGCCAAGATATTCTTCCTGGCCCGTCAAGCTTTCAAGGGGCAATATACAGATGACACCATCAAGAAATGGCTCACGACATTCTGCCGCAGATTCTTTACACAACAGTTCAAACGGAGTTGCCTGCCAGACGGTCCCAAGGTCGGCAGTTGCAGTCTGAGCCCGCGCGGCGACTGGCGCATGCCTACCGATGCCGATGCTAAATCATGGTTGGACGAATGTAACAGTTTATAATCTATGTATAAATACTTTTTCATTATATTATTTATTTTCTCTACTCTTCTCCTGCACGCCAAAGAAGACCGCCTGTTCTTCGCGGAAGTAGTGACAAACAATAAAAGCGACGAAATCATTGTCGGCGACAGTGCCGTATTCTCCGTATGGCTATATTCCGTCTATCCCTTTGGAGAAATTAAATGTACCAATGCCGATTTCAGAATTCACAATTGCCATGTCAGGAAAGTCCTCAACCACCAGCGGCGCAATCAAAGCCGCCGCTATATCGGCAACAGGATTTACTATTGCACACTCTGGGCACAATATATCATCGGCAGCAACAAAAAAGGCACATTCACTATTCCATCACTTGACTTTTCTGCAACACTCTACATACAGCAAGAACAAGAGATTGACCCGTTTGATCCCTTCGGGTTCTTCAGTCAGCCTAAGTACAAAAAGGTCAGCAAGGAATGTTCCAGCGAGTCGGTTAAAATCAGCGTTGTCCCTGAACCGATGAAAACCACTGAAGAACTGATGAAGAGTGGCAAGACTGTCATTTGATTACTATGAGTGACGGACATTACAACCGAGCCATCCTGCCTCCTGGCGGATACCAAAGTGCCCTCAAGGTCGGTAAGGCTATGGAGCGACAGGCATGCGAGAAGGCCCTGCAAGAGACACTTGATGAATGTATACAGGACAACCCCGAACTAAAGACTCGCATATTAGAAACTTTTTCAAATAAAATACACTCAAAACAGTAAAGTCATGAGCATTATTCCAATATACATAAGCGGACTCTTGATAAGTCTGCAGCTTTTCACCGCACCAATCCATACTATAACAGGTAACAAAGCAGCCGCGACACGTCAGAAAAGTGTAAAAGCCAAAAGCGATACCACTAAAACAGAGCAGAAGGAGATTTACTCCAACAAGGAGAGTATGCTCCACATATCCAAGGAGAAGGACAGTTGGTTTTTTCTCATACCTGACAGTCTCTTGCAGCGGCCCATCCTGGCTGTAACACGATTCACTGCCACCCCTGCAGGCATCGGCACGTACGGCGGTGAAGAGATTGCCGATCAGGTGGTATATTTTGAGTTATCCCCTGACAAGAGCAGACTTTTTCTAAAATCCAATGTGCTCTACAACCATGCCGACTCTCTCGACGCCATCGACAAAGCCGTGCACAACACCTCACAGGACCCTATCATCACAGCATTCAAGGTTGAGAAAAAAGTCAAGAATGCCTACCGCATCAATGTCACACACTTTCTTCTAGCGGAGAACTGCTTTTCTGTTCCCCAACGCTACAAATTGGCTTTCCACGCCACCAACCCCGTTGAGGGCGCAAGCTACGTTGAGCGTGTGCACAGTTACCCCATCAATACCGAGATACGCACCGTGCGCACTTACAACTGCAGCGGTCAAGTCCCGGCGGCACGCATAGCAGGCACTGTCTCCGTAGGCCTCAACACCTCTTTTGTCCTCCTGCCAAAGGTACCCATGCGCGCCCGCATTTTTGACCCACGTGTAGGATACTTTACAGACGACTATTATGCTTTTTCTGATGACCAGCAACGTGTTAAGCTCAAACGCTTTGTCACCCGATACCGCCTTGAGCCCAAAGACGAAGACATAGAGAAGATGAAAAGAGGCGAACTTGTGGAACCCAAGAAGCCTATCGTCTATTACATCGACCCAGCCACGCCTAAAAAATGGCGTCCCTATCTGATTGATGGTGTCAAAGACTGGAACAAAGCTTTTGAGAAAGCAGGCTTCAAGAATGCCATTACCGCCAAGGAGTGGCCGGAGAACGACACCACAATGAGCCTGGAAGACGCACGCTTTTCCGTTATCCGATACCTTGCCTCCGACATCCCCAATGCATACGGACCGCAAGTTCATGACCCTCGCAGTGGCGAAATCATAGAAAGCCATGTGGGATGGTACCACAACGTGATGAGCCTGGTACACGACTGGTATATGATTCAGGCATCCAACGTAGACCCTCAGGCACGCACAATGAAGTTCACTGACGAACTGATGGGGCAGCTCATCCGCTTTGTCTCCTCCCATGAGATTGGCCATACATTGGGTCTGCGCCACAATTTCGGCTCAAGCAGTACCGTGCCAGTGGAGAAACTCCGCGACAAGACATGGGTAAAAGAGCACGGACACACGCCCTCCATCATGGACTATGCCCGCTTCAACTATGTCGCACAGCCTGAAGACAACATGGCCCAGAGTGACCTTTTCCCACGCGTCAACGACTATGACTGCTGGGCTATAGAATGGGGCTACAAACCTGTCTTCGAAGCCACCGACAGTGAATCCGACCGTTATTTCATGGATAAGATAACTACCCGGCGTCTCGCCGAAAACCCGCGCCTGTGGTGGGGTGACGGCGAAGGCTATGGTCTGGACCCGCGATGCCAGACAGAGGACCTCGGCGACGATGCAGTGCTCGCCAGTGAATACGGCATTAAAAACCTGAAAGGCATTATCGGAAAACTGCCAGAATGGACCTATTGGGGCGATGACAGCAACGGCAGTAACCTGACAGAAATGTATAGTCAGCTGTTCAATCAGTTCAGACGCTACTGCGGACACGTACGCAGATATCTCTCCGGAACTTACTACAACAAGAAAACCGTCAATGAGGCCGGCAACAAGTTTACAATGACCCCACGCGCCAAGGAAAAGAGTGTCTTGCCGTTTTTTGACAGACACATCTTCAACGAGCCGACATGGCTGACCAATCCTTCTTACATTCAACGCATATATAAATCTCCTGCCGAAACATACTCTATCCTGACAGGCATTATGTCCCCGCTCGTCAGTGACGCAACCTTATCCTCACTCAACGCCAACTACCCTATTGAAGAGTATCTGCCTGAACTGCAAGGCATGCTGTTCAAGGAGCTCGGCAATCAGGGCAACGTGTCCAAATACAGGCGCGAGTTACAACGGGTGTATGTCTACAGCCTGAGCAAATTTTTTAACGGCAACAAGACAGGACTGGGTACTGATGCTACCGCCTATGTATTGCACAGCCTGCAGGAATTGCAGAAAAAACTTCAGACAGCCACGCACCAAAGCGGTATAGACACCATCACAAAGGCACACTACACGCAGTTGGCTGATGAAATCAACCGCACACTTACAGTAAGATAGTCATCGTACATCCATTTGGTCACGGAATGACTGACAAAGAAACGTATTACGACCTTGAAGGCAGAAAAATCGCCAATCCCGAGAAAGGCAAGATATACATCCACAGCGGCAAAAAAGTGCTGAAGAAATAGTCTACGGCTTCTTATACCCATATTGAAAAAAAGATGTATTTTTACATCCAAATCAACATGACATAAATATGATTAATACTATTATATGGGATCTTGACGGCACAATACTGAACACGCTGGACGACCTTTCTGACAGCGTCAATTATGCTTTACAATCAAGCGGACTCCCCAAGAGGAACAAAACTGAAATACGCCGCTACTTAGGCAACGGAATACGCAATCTGGTTCAGCAATCTGCGCCGAAAAATATTACAGAGGAACTATTTGAACAGACATTCCAAACATTCAGAAGCTACTATTTCGAACACTGCCTCATAAAGACAAAGCCCTATGAAGGCATCACAGAACTTATGGCACAGTTGAAGACAGATGACTACAAAATGGCCATCGTCTCAAACAAAGCCCAAAAAGCCGTCACGGACCTCAACAATAAATTTTTCTCTGAACACATCACCATAGCTATCGGAGAGCAGGAAGGAATTCAGCGAAAGCCCGCACCCGACATGGTAAACAATGCTTTGGAGCTATTGGGAAGCAGTCCTGCTCATACCGTCTATATCGGTGACTCCGAAGTGGATCTGCAGACAGCACGAAACGCACAAATGCCATGCATCTCCGTCTTATGGGGATTCAGGGATAAGGATTTTCTCGTACAGCACGGCGCAACGGCATTTGCTGAAAAGCCGCAAGACATCAAGACTCTGCTATCTCTGTCAGTTCCAACCAACGCATAGACTTCTCATCCAACTCCTGAGACAACACAGGAAGTCGCTTGCTGATAGCCGTAATCTTATCCACAGAAAGCGTACCGCTGCAGAGTTCATCCTCCAACACTTTCTTCTCTTGCTCGAGACGGTCTATCTCAACAGAGAGACTCTCCAGTTCTTTTTGCTCTTTATACGACAGGCGCCGTTTTTGATTTAAGCGTACCTTTTGGTTAGGACAAGGAAAAGTATCACCCTTTGCCGTCAGTTCTTTTTCCCTGCGTTCTTTATCAATGCGGCAGTCGTCCCATTCCCTGTATTGAGAATAATTGCCCGGAAAATCCTTGATTTCCCCGTCACCATGGAACACTAACAGATGATCTACAACCTTGTCCATGAAATAGCGGTCATGACTGACAATAATTACGCATCCCTTGAAATGCTGCAAGTACTCTTCTAAAATCTGAAGCGTGATAATATCCAAGTCATTTGTCGGCTCGTCCAAAATCAAGAAATTCGGATTCTGCATCAGCACCGTGCAAAGATACAAGCGCCGTCGCTCTCCGCCCGACAGTTTATAGATGTAATTGTGTTGCTGTTCGGGTGAGAACAAGAAGTGTTGCAACAATTGCATCGCCGACAGTTTGCGCCCACCGCCCAAATCAACATATTCGGCAACATCACGGACGGCATCAATCACGCGCATCTCGGTATCGAAGCGCATACCTTCCTGGGAATAATAACCAAAGCGCACAGTCTCGCCAATGGAAAACGAACCCGAATCTGGCTTCAGGAACCCGAGGAGAAGTTTGATAAACGTTGACTTGCCAGTACCGTTATTACCGACAATACCCATTTTCTCATAGCGCGAAAAATTGTAATAAAAATCCTTGAGTATCACCTTGTCGCCAAATGACTTGCTTATATACTTAGCCTCAAAGATTTTGTTGCCTATATACGTATTCCGAACCTCCAACACAGTACGCTTCTCTTCCATGCGTTGTTTAGCCTTAGCCTCAATCTCATAGAAGTTGTTCTCGCGGTATTTGGCTTTATGTCCACGCGCGGAAGGCATACGGCGCATCCAGTCAAGTTCTTTGCGATACAGATTATTTGCACGGGCAATCTCGCTATTTTGGGCATCGATGCGTGCCTGACGCTTTTCCAGATAATAACTGTAATTACCCTTGTATGAGAACATCTGCTTGTCGTCCAACTCCAGTATCTCTGTACACACATCGTCCAGGAAATAGCGGTCATGGGTCACAAGAAGCATGGACACATTACGGTTTTGCAGATAGTGCTCCAACCATTCTATCATTTCTATATCCAAATGGTTTGTCGGCTCATCCATCACCAGCAAATCGGGTTCCATCATCAAGACATTGGCAACGGCAACGCGTTTCAACTGACCTCCCGACAAGTTGCAAACCTTTTGGTCCAAATCCGTAATCTTCAATCGGGTCAAGACTTGCTTGATACGGGTCTCATAGCTCCATGCGTCAGCAGCGTCCATACGCTCCATCCAAACGTCCAAATCCTTCTGACCATTCAGCAATGCCTGCGTATAACCTTTTATCAAATCGGTCAACTCATTACCATGTGAAAAGCATGCCTCCATCACGGTCATATCACCAAGATACTCAGGATGTTGGGGCAGATAACCCACGCGCAAATCTTTGCGATATACTATCTTGCCCGTATCGTAGTCCTCGTCACCACATATAATATTTAGCAACGAACTCTTACCTGCACCATTGCGGGCAATGAGTCCGACCTTGCGATCTTCCCCTATGCTGAAAGAGATATCCTTGAACAGGACGAGACTGCCTATTGTCTTAGTAAGTCCATGAACGTCTAACACAGAATTAGCCATACGAAATACGAAAATAACGAAAAAAAATGAAACTGCGAAAAAAAGAGCGCACAAGATGCATATTTCAGAAATAAATACTACCTTTGTGCTGAAATTAGTTGAATTTATCTTCAACGACTCTCAAGCAAATCCTTTTTCAACAAAAAGACAAAGCCCATAAAAGCAGTCCTTTTATGTGGTCAAATATACATACGTAAAGCATATGCCAAATTTCAACAAATTTGATTTAATGGAAATGAGCGACATTGAATTACTGAATGTCGCCCATGATTTCGGTATTTTCCCCACAGGAAAAGAAAGCAAAGAAGAAGTTGTTTATCAAATTATCAACGAACAAGCTGCCAGAGGTGCCACTACAGCATCCACTTCAACACGCAAGAGGCAGCGCATAAGCAAGGCAAAAACTGCCGAGCGTGTCATTTCTGCAAGCACAAATGAACCAGCCAGCCCTGAACAGGGCAAAAAGAAAAAGACAGCCACTCCGAAAGCAACAGAAGAACAGCCCGCAAAGAAAAAAGCTGAGCCCAAAACAGCAAAGACTAACATAGCTGCAGAGGATGTCCCCGAGAAAAAGACAGCCACAAGTACAAAAAAAAGAGGAAGACCCAGCAAGAAAGATTTGGAGAAAAAGGCAGAAACTGCCACAGAGACCGATCTCTTCGAGCAAGTTCCTGAAACTCCAGTGACTGCCGAGACTGCGACAACAAAAGCTGTTGCCGAGAATGAACGTCAGCCAGAACCAGTCAAGACAGACATCCGCTCTGAAGAAAACGAACCAGACTTTATTATCATTCAAGACGTTCCAAACATGGAGAACACTATAGATGATAATTACACCAACGACCTTTATATTAAAACTCCTGACAGCTATTACGACAAAACGCCGGCAGTCAACACCGAATACACACCCGGCACATCAGGACGCAACAACAATGCACCGACTTACGATTTTGACGATGTGCTCACGGGAGAAGGACTGCTGGAAATTGCACCAGAGAATTTCGGTTTCCTTCGCTCATCAGACTACAACTACTTAAACTCGCCGGATGACATATACGTATCCCAGTCACTGATTAAGTCATACGGACTTAGCACTGGTGACATCGTAGAAGGAACCATACGCATACCTAAGGAAAACGAGAAATATTTCTCCCTGAGCCGTATTACGAAAATCAACGGCAGGACACCTGCCGAAGTCAGGGACCGTGTACCTTTCGAGCATCTCACCCCTTTGTTCCCTGACGAGAAATTCACATTGTGCAATGGCCGTCACGACAATTTGTCTGTAAGGCTGGTGGATCTTTTCACACCGATAGGAAAAGGACAGCGCGCACTTATTGTCGCACAACCCAAAACAGGTAAAACCACTCTGATGAAAGACATTGCCAACGCCATTGCTGCAAACAATCCGGGCACATACCTCATGATGCTGCTGATTGACGAACGGCCGGAAGAGGTAACCGACATGGCGCGCACTGTCAACGCTGAAGTCATAGCATCCACCTTTGACGAACCTGCGTCACAACATGTAAAAATCGCCGGGCTGGTTCTGGAAAAGGCAAAACGCATGGTTGAATGCGGACATGACGTCGTTGTGTTCCTGGACTCTATCACACGTCTGGCACGCGCATACAACACTGTCGCTCCAGCCAGTGGCAAAGTCCTGACCGGTGGCGTCGATGCCAACGCATTGCAAAAACCGAAGAGATTCTTCGGTGCGGCACGCAACATCGAGGGAGGCGGTTCACTGACTATCATCGCAACTGCCCTGATTGACACCGGAAGCAAAATGGATGAAGTTATCTTTGAAGAATTCAAGGGTACGGGCAACATGGAACTGCAGCTTGACCGTACATTAAGCAACAAACGCATCTTCCCGTCTATCAACTGCGTTGCATCAAGCACACGACGTGACGATCTGCTTCAAGACAATTTCACACGAGACAGGATGTGGATTATGCGCAAGGTTATCGCAGACATGAAGCCCATTGAAGCTATTACCAAGATAATGGAGCTGATAGAGAAAACAGACAATAACGAAGAGTTTCTGATATCGATGAACTCCTAAAAAATAAAAAGGTCTCACAGATTTGTGAGACCTTTTTTATTTCTCATTGCATATATTTAGAATGGTAAGTCGTCATTTGTACCGCCTTCAGCTTCTGCATTGCCAGCCAGAGGGTCAGCCTCGGCTGCAGGTGGAATCGGAGCGTCTGCAGGCGCTGCCGGTGCCGGAGCACCTGTGCCATGAAGCACCTTCCAAGCGCGAATACTATTATACCAGCGACCATTATACTCGTGAGCATCAATATCAAAAGAGACTGTCAACTCATCGCCGACTTTTATATTAAATTGCTGCAATTTATCTTCGCCAAACACGCTGAACATGCATTTGCGAGGATATGTATCGTGAGTTTCTATCACGAAGTCCTGACTCTTCCAGGGCTGAGAAGTACGTGCAGAAACACCTGTACGAGGCTCTGACGCAAAAATAATTTTTCCTTGAATTTCCATTTTACTTACTCTATGTGTATATTTGCAAAGATAGCATACTTCTCTAAAATATCAATCAAAAAATCAAAAAAACTTTCATATTCATCCATTCAATCTCCACCCGATTATGAATGCGCCATTTTGCGCTTTCATGCGTTTCATAAAAAGGTCTTAGCAGATATCACCCCAACCCCAATGAAACAAAGTTTTCCTCCTTTCCCTATAAATCTTCCGTTCCATTGGATGGAATATACATTCCAGCCCGTGAAATCTAAGTTCTAGCCCATGGAATTGACATCCTGTCGCATGGAACGGAAAACATACCGGCGATAAAGGCAGGAAAGTCTGCGGACATACAAAAAGCAATCCTGCACAACTGAGACAACCGCTCGCATCATAATAAAAAACATTACAACCCTCTCCTTCAAAACACAAGAGGGAAGTCATATTTGTGCTGTCAATTCTCCGATTGGGCCGCAACGGAAGGTTAAGATTCGAGAATTACAATTAAAAATCGTGAAAAAACAAATTTCTCTTCTTTTTTTTGACGGGAATATCGTATCTTTGTGTCTAATATAAAACATTAAAGGATATGAAATACGTAGTTACAAGTACTTTGCTCTATAGCCGTCTGCAACTGATAGACCGTGTCATCACTCAGAAGAACAGTTTTCCAATATTGTCTTGCTTCCTGTTTAAGATAAAAGACAACAATCTGGAAGTTACGGCGACAGATAATGACACCACGCTGAAATGCAACATCGCACTTACTGAGAGCGACTCAGACTCCAGTTTTGCAATTCCTGCAAAGCAGTTGCTGGACATCCTGAAAGAAATTCCCGAGCAACCCTTGGCAATAGAATACAACCCGACGACTCTTCAAATTGACATCACATATCAGAATGGTCACTTCTCACTGCAGGCAGAACCCGGCGATGAATTCCCCGCACTCAAGAAGCATGACGGTGAAGGCCACAGAATAACACTTGAGGCAGCCACCCTGAGCCGCGGTTTCGCTTCTGCGATCATCGCCGCTTCAAATGACGAGGCACGTAAAGTCATGAATGGCATATTTATTGACATCACGCCCCAAGACCTCTCTGTAGTAGCAAGCGACGGCCACAAGCTGGTTTGTTACAAAATCATTTGTGACACAAACAACACAACGACCAATTTCATCCTGCCGCGCAAACCGGCTACTCTGCTCCGCTCCATTATTGACAAAATGAGCGGCGACATCACTTTGTGCACCTACGATGACGGCAGTGCAGTCATAGAGGCCGACAGCTTCAACATGACATGCAGACTGCTTCAAGAGAAATATCCCAACTACAAGAACGTCATTCCGCAGAACAACACCAACATTGCGACCATTGACAAGGCCTCTCTGCAGAGTGCGGTACGCCGCGTCCTCGTTGCCAGCGACAAAGCAACATCACTTTGCAAATTCACCTTCGAGCCGGGCAAGGTAACCCTCATCACCGAGAACCAGCCCTATGCTCAAAGCGCTGAAGAGAAGATTGTCTGCCAATACGAAGGCACACCATTGCGCATTGGATTCCGTGGCGACTACCTTCTTGAACTGCTCAGCACAATCCAAAGCCAGGACGTCATACTACGCTTGTCTGACCCAAGTCGCGCTGGACTGATACTGCCTTCTGAACAGGAAAAAAACACAGATGTCATTATGCTGTTGATGCCGCTTCTTATCGCCAACTAATCCGACATACTGATGAAACTTCACCTTAAAAGACCTCTTGTCATATTTGACCTGGAGACAACGGGTACGAATATAACTTTGGACCATATCATAGAAATAGGGTTTATCAAAGTTGAACCCAATGGCAACGAAACGTCCAAATCAATACGCATCAACCCCGGTATGCACATTCCGGAAGGAAGTACAGCCGTACACGGCATCACGGATGATGACGTAAAAGATTGTCCGACATTTAAGGAAGTGGCGCAGGACTTGGCAAACAGTTTTAAGGGATGTGACTTCGCAGGATTCAACTCCAACCATTTTGACATCCCCATACTGGCGGAGGAGTTCTTGCGTGTCGGCGTGGACTTTGACTTCAGCAAATCACGCTTTGTAGACGTCCAGAACATTTTCCACAAAAAAGAGCAACGCACACTGGTAGCCGCATACAAATTTTACGTCAAAGACGAAGAATTCAACGCCCATGCGGCATTAGACGATACCAAAGCGACTTACGAAGTATTGCAGGCGCAACTTGATTACTACCCGGACTTGAAAAACGACATTGATTATCTATCGGAATACTCAAGCAACACCCGCAACGTAGATCTCGCCGGACGCATCGTATACAATGACAATAACGAACAGATATTCAATTTCGGTAAATACAAAGGGCATCTTGTCACTGACGTGCTTGAAAAAGATCCGGGCTATTACGGATGGATTATGGCCAGCGACTTCCCGTTGAACACCAAACAGGTTCTGACCAAAATCCGCATTGAGAACGCCACGAAGAAATAACATCTTTGTGTTAACAACGATTAGAAGATGTCACATTTACGAATCGTTCACCTCATATTCTCTCTTATCTTCCTGAGTTGTAACATTACTTTCGCACAGGAACTAAATGCCACTGTGGAAATCAACACGCAGAAGATAGAGGGAACCAATAAAAGCGTCTTCGAGAACCTCAAAACAACCTTGACCGAATTTATTAACGACCGGCAGTGGACATCACTTACGGTTTTACCACAGGAACGCATAAAATGTTCATTTACCATCATTGTAAACAAATACACTGAAGCAAATGGATTATTTGAATGTGAGGCATACATACAAAGCTCCCGTCCTGTATTCAACGCCGCATACACAACAACGACATTTCAGCATCGTGACAAAAAATTCAACTTTAACTTCCAGGAGTTTGACCAACTCAACTACGATGATGAACACATCAACAACTCGCTTACCGCACTTATAGCATACTATTGCTACATGATCATCGGCATTGACATGGACACCATGTCGCCGCTTGGAGGTAAAGAATTGCTGCAAAAAGCCATGCATATCGCAGACAACGCACAAAACATGGACGTGACAGGCTGGAAAGCACTGGAAGACCTGACAAACCGCTATGGCATAATCAATGATCTGGTATCTGAAGGCATGACGCCATTACGGCAACTGCAATATGAATATCACCGCAACGGCTTAGACCAGATGGCGGAAAAAACAGAAGAATCACGAAACACCATCCTTGCAGCTATCGTCAAGCAACTCCAGCAGGCACACTCCAATAAGCCTCTCAGCAAACTGCCGCAATATTGGACAGAGACTAAACGGGATGAGCTGGTCGGCATTTTCAAGGGTCAAGGTACGCAGAAACAAAAACAAGGTCTCTACGACCTGCTCGTCAAGCTTAATGCAGCACAATCAACATTCTGGAAAGATATTTTGAAATAGAAATCCATGCTGTGTCACCTGTATATAAAGAATTACGCTCTCATAGAAAGTTTGGACATCGACTTTCATAAAGGGTTTTCTGTCATTACTGGTGAGACGGGAGCGGGAAAAAGTATCATCCTTGGAGCCCTTAGCCTGCTTTTGGGTGAACGCGCTGACATTAAAGCCATCAAACCTGGCGAAGGCAAGTGCATCATTGAAGCCGTCTACGACATTTCACAATTCAGTCTGAAAAAATTCTTTGATGAGAATGAACTGGAATACCAAGCCGATGAATGTATTATCCGCAGGGAGTTGTCCAGTACGGGTAAAACCCGTGCTTTCATTAATGACACGCCTGTTTCCGTCACCACGCTCAAGGCATTAGGCAACCAACTTGTGGACATTCACTCACAACACCAGAACCTATTGCTGAATGACAAGAAGTTTCAACTGAAAATTCTGGACACAGTGGCTCATGACGAGAAGCTCCTGTCATCATATACAGAAACATATAACCAATACCTACGTGCAAGGCATGAGCTGGAACATTTTGAGACATCCCTTCAGCAGAAACGCGACAAAAATGATTACCAGATATTTCAACTTCAAGAAATTGACAAAGCGCAACTCCGCTCCGGAGAACAGGAAGAGCTGGAGGAAGAAGCTAAAATTCTGGATAACGCCGGAGAAATCAAAGAAGCGCTGTATAAGACTGATTCCATGCTCTCAGACGAGACAAACGGCATCGTCTCCAGACTTAACAACTGCGTCAATCTGTTAGAATCTCTCTCCAAGATATACGGCAAGGCTTCATCTTTAGCCGAACGGCTCAACACTTGCGCCATCGAAGCCGATGATATCCGGACGGAAATATCACAACTTCTATATCATGTCAATTTCGACCCGGAGCGCCAAACATATGTCAACGACCGATTGGACCTCATCAATGCATTAGAAGACAAATACCATAAGGCCAACATACAAGAACTCCTTGACTTTGCGGAATCTCTGCGACATGACATAGAAATGAACGCCGACAGTGACGAAACACTCCGCCATTTAAGAGAGCAGAGAGACGATTGCCACCGCAGGGCTTTTGACCTGGCCGGAAAAGTATCCTCAGCCAGACAAAGCGTCATAGACAAAGTGGAGAAGGAAGTTATAGACAATCTTACCGACTTAGGCATGCCCAAGATACGCTTTAAGATACAGCACGATCGGCAAGAAGAACTTGGGAGCACAGGCATTGATGTTGTCACTTTCCTCTTCAGCGCCAACTCCAGTATGCCACTGCAGAACTTGGCATCCACGGCATCCGGAGGAGAAATAGCACGCGTCATGCTTTCCCTCAAAGCTATTCTTGCCAGCAGTTCGCAAATGCGCACAATTATTTTTGACGAGATAGACACAGGGGTTTCGGGCTGCATCGCTGAAAGGATGGCCGTCGTAATGAAAAATATCAGTAACAATAACAACCAGGTTATCAGTATAACACACCTGCCACAAATTGCAGCAAAAGGCGACTACCACTATCTTGTATACAAGCAAGATGACGGTATCGTATCCCTGACAAATATCAAAGAACTCAACCAAGAAGAGCGAGTCAACGAAATAGCTCACATGCTCAGTGGAGCAGACACAACCGAGGCAGCTATCAATAATGCCCAGGCTCTACTTGATTCTTAAAACAAACCACAATGAAAGAAAGAAAATACTTAATTCTCCTTTTACTTTTCATGCCTTTGGCAATGCTTGCAACTAAGATTGACAAAAACACCAGCAAAGCCATGCTGACGGTCACTTCTTATGACAAAAACGGCAAGATCATCCGAAGCGGCTGCGGATTTTATATCTCACCTGATGGATATGCGCTCTCCACATATGACATTTTCAAGAATGCACATCGGGCAGAAGTGACCGACAGTAAGGGGAAAAAGGCTAAAGTCATACGCATCTGCGGCGCAAACAGCCTGTACAATATCGTAAGATTTCGTACTGAGTCAACAGATGTCAGCACACTAACCCTGGCTAACGACAAAATGACAAAAAACGACGCTGCAACACTCATCTCTAATAACATCAAGACACTGCCGGTCGTTACAACGGTCGTAACCGACATCTCCGACATTGACAGCATGAAATATTATACCTTGCAGAAAAAGGTAGACAATAAGTATTCCGGATGTCCCGTCCTAAACAGCCGTGGAGAAGTCGCTGCCATACTGCAAACCAATCAAAATGTAAAAAACACCAACAGCTACGCCTTGGACATCGCTTTTGAAAAACTGCTGCGCACCAACGGTATGTCTGCTGCCGAGATAGCACTCAACAGTATTTTTATTCCGAAAGAATTGCCTGCCGATGAACCGCAGGCACGTACTTTCATTTTCTTCCTCACGCAGAACAGCAAAGACACACTCACCTACCTGACGGCAATGGAAGACTACATCAACGCCTACCCTGAACAGTCTTTCGGCTACACACAACGCGCTACATATTATGCATCTTTAGGAAAATACGCTGAAGCAGACAATGATTTGAAACAAGGACTCACTAACGCCACCGACAAAGACAACCTGCATTATGAAGCCAGCAAACTGATATATCGTCTGAACATGATTAAAGGCTATCAGCAATACCAAGACTGGGACCTCAACAAAGCCAAGGCGGAGGCAGAAGAGGCTTACAACTTCAACCGGCAACCAGTCTTTACCTTGCAAAAGGCCGATTGCCAGTTTGCCCTGAAGCAATATGCCGAAGCATTCGAGTCCTATCAGGAAGTCAACACGTCCAGCATATCCAGTCCACAAACATTTGGTGCAGCGGCTATCTCCGCCGAAATGGCAAAAATGGACTCAAGCATTGTACTTGCCATGTTAGACAGTGCCGTCAATTTCTATGGGACACCTCACCCCAAGTCTGTCACCATGTACCTCATCCAACGTGCCACACATCTGGATAAGTACGGACGCTACAAGGAAGCTGCGAAAGATTATCAGGAAGTAGAAGACCTGAGCGGCACCAAGAACCTGAACGACAATTTCTTTTATCTAAAGTCGCTTTGTGACACACGCGCCAGACTATATATGCGTGCACTCACAGATATAGAGAAAGCCCTCAGCATGAAACCCGACGACTATCTCTATCTCGTTGAGAAAGCCCTCGCGCAATGGCGCATGGGAAACTATGACGAGGCCGTTTATGCCGGACAAAAAGCCCTAAAGATAAACCCCAACGGCGCAGATGCCTACAAAGCCATCGGCCTGGCCTTAGGCGAGCAGAAGAAGACCGCTGAAGCCATCAAGCACCTCACCAAGGCGAAGGAACTGGGAGATCCACAGGCCGAAGCACTCATACAAAGTCTCAAGGACAAATAAGAGGCCCCCTGCCCTGCCAACCAAGAAAGCTTTACTTGCGTAGATATACCTTTCTGGTTGAGCCGTCTTTATATCTGACTACGCCAAGTCCATTCTTGATTTTCCCGATCTGCCGTCCGCACATATCATAACAAGATTCCACTGGCATTTCCGACATCATGATATTCTCTATGCCGGCAATATCCTCTTCTATAAAGAAGTTTTTCCAGTAAACATCGTTAGCATACCGGTCTTTGCATCCAATGTCCACATGCAAGTTGCCGTATGATGAAAACGTGTCATAAGAAATTGTCGGAGGAATCTGGGCTTCGCATGACACGTCTATAAGATTAGAACATCTCGAAAACGCATACGAACCGATGCCCACTACAGAAGCAGGTATTCTGATATTTCTCAAAGCCATACAGCCTGCAAACGCAGAGGCAGAAATTTCAGTCAGAGCGTCAGGCAAGGACACATTCATCAGCGAGACACAGTCAGAAAAAACGCCAGAATAGATGACGGTTATATTTTCGGGCACATTGACCGACACCAGACTCTTGCAACCCACAAATGCATACCTCCCTACGTACGTCAATCCTGCAGGAAGTTTCACCGACGTAACCTTTGAACATGCGTTAAACGCATAACTGTCAATTTCTTTCAGCGACTCGGGCAACATGAGTTCCGTCAAGCCCGAGCACGAGGCAAACGCATAGGAACCTATACGCTTAACCGTGTTCGGTATCCGGAATGTTTTTATTTGGCTGCATTTGTAGAAGGCATAGTCGCCGATGCTTTCCACATCGTCACCTATAATACATTCTTTCAATTCGTCACTAAAAGCATTGGCAAAAGAGGTCGAAGCGGAAAATTTCATACTCAGTAACGCATTACTGTTGATAAAGATTGTCTTCAAACTTGTACATCCTACAAACGCATCTTCTCCGATAGAGCATATATTTGGAGGGATAATAATAGACTTTATGCCCGTGCATCCCTTAAAGGCAGATGAATGCAGAGTAGTTATCGAAGGAGAGAATATCACGTCCGACAGACTGGTGCAGTTTTCAAATGCGGATACGCCTATAGTCGTTAATTTAGACGGAAATGTAATCTTCTCTAACTGATAGCAATTATGAAATGCCCTGCGGGGAAGAGAAGTGAGATTTTCTGAAAGGACAACACTTTTCAGACTTATGCAATTATAAAAAGCCATGTATTCCATGTTTGTCACTGAATTTGGTATAACTATAGTCTCCAAACTTTTACATCCACCGAAAGCATCGACTTTTATATTTTTCAACGAATTGGGCAAGTACACCGATTTCAGATTGATGCAATCACAAAACGCACCCGTATTGATACTTGTGATTCCCTCGGGTATCTTCAGTTCTTTCAACTCATAGCAACCTGAGAACATATAGTTTTTTATCTCGGCCGATACTGATGTATTAGGCATGACGATTGTCTTCAAGTTCCGGCATCCCTCAAAGATACTACTGCCACCAAACTGCGTTTGTTCCCCCACACTAACTTTTTCCAAAGACGTGCAGCCCTTAAACGCACTTGAATAAATCATCCTGACTGATGTCGGAACATCCATTTCCCTCAATCCAGTGCAGTTCTCAAAGGCGGATGTTCCTATGATCGTCACGGTTTGCGGCAGGACAACAGATATCAAATGTGTTGCATCGGTAAATGCACAGTCACCCACCTTCTCCAGTCCATACGGCAATTTCAGCTCCGTCATTTTGTCACATCCTGTGAATACATATCCGCCGAGAGTTTTGACCGAGTCCATGACAATTTCCGTCAGTTCTGAACAACCGTAAAAAGCCCTGTCACGTATTAATCTCACAGAATCCGGCAGTATGATTTTCTTCAAGGACGTGCAGTTCTCAAACATACTTACCTCTATCTTTGGCAAAGACATGGGAAGATCTACCGAAACCAGTCCCGTACATCCTTTGAAAGCATTATATCCAACGTTTGTCAATTTAGGTGGCAACGTCAGAGACGTCAGTCCACTACAACCGTAAAAGGCACTTGTGCCTATTGTCGTCAAGGAGTCTGGAAATACGACGGACTTCAGTTTGGTGCAATTCAGGAAAGCCCTCTCGCCTATCTTTTTCACGTAGAACGTCACACCTTTGTGAACGACGTAATTCGGTATTATCACATCGCCCGCATAGGCACTGTTATTTTCTATGAGAGTCGCGACTCCCACTTTGTAGCCTGTCACGCTCAAATCAAACAAGAGGCTGTCCCTTTCTATGCCCCAATACTCAACTGCACTGATATGCTGTGTGAAGAGCAGTATGGCGATGAGGCTCACAACTCTGCGCATTTTCATCATATAATCCTATTTTTACTTGCGATAAACTTT
>CACXEH010000004.1 GCA_902766625.1 uncultured Bacteroidales bacterium
ACAGTCTGCCCCATTTGGCCGCTCTGGAAACTACCCTCCTTTCAAGTGCAAAGTTACATTTTTTTTCTTAAATTGCGATAAAAATCTATCATTTTTATTGCTGTAATTGCAAATTCATCACCTTTATTTCCGATTATGCCGCCCGAGCGTTCTTCTGCTTGTTGTAGATTGTTGGTCGTGAGTACTCCGAACACTACGGGAACGTCACTTTGCTGGTTGATAGCGGCTATGCCTTGTGTTACACCGCTACTGATATAGTCAAAGTGCGGCGTGTCACCTCTGATAACACAGCCGATAGCGATGACTGCATCAACAAGACCGCTTTTAGCCAATTGTGCACTGGCATAAATTAGTTCAAAGCTACCGGGTACATGCTCAATCATAATGTCGCCAGCGGAGACGCCGAATTTTTGTAAAGTCTCAACCGCTCCCTTCTGAAGATCAGAGGTAATGTTGTCATTCCATTCGCTGACAACTATACCTATGCGCATACCTGAAGCTTCAGGTATGCCATTTGAGACAATATTCTCCGTGTTGTACATGCTGGATGCCATGACCGATTATTTTGTAGCGCGTTGAATATATTTGTCTATTTGTTGTGCCTCAGCGTTTACAGGATATTTATCTTTTGCAGTCTGATATAGCTTGAGTGCTTCGTCTACTTTGTTTTGGCTCTCAAGCAGTTCTCCTGCCTGGATAAGGAACAAAGGACTTAATGTGTTGTTGTCAGCTTTTTCTGCTGCTTCCTTCAACAAGGATACGGCTTTGTCAATATCACCGGCTTTTGCATAGCAATTGCCTAAAGCGGCAACGGCGGCTGGAGATATCATTTGGTCGCCTTGGCCCTTGAACTCTTCAAGAAATTTGATGGCGGTTTTTGTGTCACCTTTTTGTGCATAGCAGAGTCCTGCATAGAGATTAGCAAGATTGCCGGCTTTAGTGCTGCTATATTTCTTTGCGATATTAACAAAACCATTAAAATCAGTTTTGTCACCATTCAGGGCAATATCGTAGTTACCGAGAGCAAAGTAGTCTTGTCCCTTGGAAAGGAGATAACTTGCTTTCTCCTCGTTAGGTTCTGCAACCAGTACATGGTATGCATAAAGTCCACCTACAATAATAACTATAGCGGCAATGATGCCGATTAAAATTTGCTTGTTCTTCTCGACAAAAGCTGTTGTTTTGTCTACTGTAGTTGTGCTGAACTCTTGTGTTAATTCTTGTTTAGCCATTTTATTTTTTGTTTTATATTTATTTCGTATGCAATTCAAAGTACAAAATTAGTCAAAGTTTCATGTATTTTGAAAAGTTTTGCTCTAAATTTTCATCCGCAGATAATTTTATTCGTCTAAAACCTCGTTATACGCGCGATAAAGCGTATATTTGTATAGTGTTTTGATAATACTCCGATGGAATTAGATAAATTCTCGATTTTGAATTTCAAGAATATTCGGCAAGCTGAATTCGACTTTTCGCCGAAGATTAATTGTTTTGTCGGACAGAATGGTGTGGGTAAGACTAATATTCTTGATGCCATTTATTATTTGTCTTTCTGCAAAAGTGCTTTTAATCCTGTAGATAGTCAGAATATATGTCATGACGCCGATTTCTTCTTGCTGCAAGGTCATTATGTCAGTGACGATGACGTGAAAGAAGAGGTTTATTGCGGCCTGAAAAATCATCGGAAGGTATTCAAGCGCAACGGTAAAGAATATTCTAAGTTATCAGAACATATAGGCAGGATACCTTTGGTGCTGATTTCACCTCGTGACATTGAGTTGATTTTAGGTGTCAGTGAGGACCGCAGGCGTTTTATTGATATGGTGATTTCCCAGTACGACCAGAATTATCTTTATGAAGAAATAAGATATAAGAAGGCTTTAAAGCAACGTAATGCTTTATTGAAGCAAGAAGGAAACATTGATGTGGATTTCTTTTCTGTCTATGAGGAGATAATGGCAGATGCAGGGGAGAAAATCCATAGGACCCGAAAGGCTTTTCTTGAGGAGTTTACTCCTATGTTGCAGGCGATGTACTCACAACTTGCAGACAGTTCAGAGCAGATTGCATTGAATTATATATCCAACTGCAATGACGGAGATTTCCTGAATCAGTTGCGCGCCCATAGAGCCAAGGATGCCGTTGTCGGATTTTCCTTGTGTGGTGTCCATCGCGACGACCTTGAAATGACTTTAAGTGGTTATCCCATTCGTAGGGAGGGTTCTCAGGGACAAAACAAAACATATCTTACGGCATTGAAGTTCGCTCAGTTTGAATTTATCAAAGCGCACAATAACCAAAAGCCTATTTTGCTTCTTGATGATATCTTTGATAAACTGGACGCTTCAAGGGTAGGTAAGATTCTCTCACTTGTTTCCCGTAATGGTTTCGGACAGATATTTATAACTGACACAGATCGTAATTTCATCTCGAAAATGATTGACTCTACGGGTATGGACGCACGTGTTTTTGAAATATCCGGAGGAGAGGTTGTACATGAAATATAATAATACAGAATCAGTAACCGGCCTGTTGAATAGTTATCTTCGTCAGGAAGGTCTGGAGTCGCCGTTATATGAATATCGCTTAATGGCATCATGGCCCGTCGTAGTTGGTGACGTGATTAACAGATATACCAAAAATCTAATTATCAGAAATCAGGTCCTGTTTGTTGAATTGAAATCGCCGGTTGTGCGTCAGGAACTGATGATGCAGCGTGAAGAACTTATCAGGAAACTTAACAAGGAAACCGGCGCGACAGTGATTACTGATATTAAATTCAGGTAAGCTGTTTCCTTCTTGTATTCTGGATACATGTCAGCCTAATCATTGATATCGGTCTCGATGATTATGCGTATTCTACGTGGATGAAGTGTTGCTTTATCCTGATAACTTTTATGTTCCGTTACTTGGAACATACGTTCCAGCCCATAGAACTTAAGTTCCATCCTATGGAATATAGATTCCGGCCTATGGAACGGAAAACTTATCAGCGTAAGATGGTAATTGTGCCAAGACGGTCTTATTTGAAGCGCTCATGCCACTCCTTAAAGGTTTCCGCCTGTGCCTTGCCAAATTTCAGCAGACTGTTGTAAACTTGTTCGGGTGTTTTAACTCTGTCAAGATGGGATTTTGAATAAAATTTGTCTGCATAGCAGATGACGATTTCTTCAATGGTCTCAGGAAAGTAGTCTTGTGCAGGAATTGGGAGTTGATACTGTTCTATTGTTTCTTTGGTCAGTCCTGTGCCTGTATGTCGTTCACAGATGCGCGCATAGGCTTCCATACCCTCTTCTCGCAGTAGTTGTCCGCCCAGATACCCATGCATGAGGTATGGCTCTTTTCCGAAACAATGGATAGATGGCGCGTCTGTGAGAAAGATGCCGATATCGTGAAGCATTGCTCCTGTCTCTAAGATTGTTTCATTAAGTTTAAGCTCTGGATGCCGGTGGGCGACAGACAAAGCTTCGTCACAGACGGCTTGACTGTGGATGAGGAGGGTTTCCTTGAGTGGGATGTTTGTGGAATAATATTTGTTGATGATGTCTATGGCGTTCATTTTTTCAGGATTTTTATTGTTCCGCTTGGGCGTTTGACAATATAAATACCTCTGTCTGGCTTTCCGGCGAGTTTTATGCCGTTGAGATTAAAATATTCTTCTTGGCTGTCGGCAGGGGTGACTACGGGTTGGGCTATTCCGCTGGCTGCAGGAGTGGTAAACTGTATTTGATGCATATCAGACCATGTGTTTCGGACGACCATCGTGTATTTGGTCTCCGGTTTCAGATGCCCGAAAGTGATGGAGTCTGTATATGTTTGTCTCGGCGGGAGATTGAGGACTGTATAGTGCTGCAGACCGAGGTATTCGGAGGTATATTCGCCTTCGTACAGACAATAAATAATCTGATTTCCGGACCAGTAGTTCTCAGATGTGTTTGTAAATATTGTCTTTAGTGTGACTTGCTCGCTGGTGGGTTGCGGTTGTAAGATGTTGACCGTCACCTTGGGGGCTTTAGAGTATGCGACTTCTATTGTGTCGGTAAATGCAAAAGCTGAGTCATCGGTAAATGCCGCCAGGACTCTCTTTCCTGATTTGCTGAAACTACAGTATGTCGTCAGACACTCTGACGAGTGTGGTTCAAGGGTACAACCTGCCAGTGTGATGTAGTCGGCGCTCTCTTCTCTCGTCTTGTCTTCGGGGTCATATGTCATCAGGAGGTAGGAACTATATAGTGTTTCATCGCTGACGTTCCGTACATATATTTTTGCGGTTACGAATTTGTTCAAGTCGGGCTGGCGCATGAATTTCACGGAATCAACCCTCAGGCGATTGGCATGTATGAGTGTGTCGTTGACGGCATATTCCAGATTATTTGGATGCAAGAGGATAACTTCCTGATTGCAGTAGCATCCGAATATTTTCCCGTTTGGGGTTACTTCGCGCGGGTCTTCGTATGTGTTGAAGATGTCGAGATTGAAATAACCGTCATAATCTCCGCCGTAGCCCCATAGTACATGATAAAAACCATCCTCATTTATTCCGTCAACAACAAAAGCATGTCCGGCTTGTGTTGTAGTGTAACCGGCAAAAACAATAGGTCTTTGGTGACTTAACTCTTCATATAATAGTTTGTGCCAGTTTTCTGCATTAAACTCTGACGAGAACACATGACGCACATATTTATATCCGAATGCTTTCTTTAGGGGTTCAATTGCGTCGCTGAAATTTGCACCGGAAGAAGCGGCGCCCCAATTCATATGAGAGGCTATGCCGCAGTAATAGGACAAATCACTTACAGCGTTGGCTTGCGCTTCGGAATATTCTCCGGGGATATAGACATCCAGGATGTTTGGAAAATCGATAACGGTACCTTTGGGTATGGTGTCTACGTGATAGTGTGATGTGTTCCAACCGTAGAGCGTGTCAAGCAGTTGGGATGGATATTGATAATATGTTATGACCTGTTCTATGGCCGTTGCGACGCAGCCAACGATAGTTGAGTCATACGTGCCGTTGCTGTGTTTGTAAATCGGGCATTTTTTGTTGAAAGGCGCTTCTTGTCTGCGGATGAGTGAAACAAATGGCTCGACTGCCTTTTCAGGCACAGGCTTATATGCTTTTAGGTTATTGACAGAAGGCGAAAGTTGCTCAAGGGATTTCAATGTTTTGTCAATGGCCTCAATGGCTTGCAAGGTATTGGCGGGAATGTTTGTACTCCCATTGGCCCCGTAGCCTATGATGACGGGGTCACTCTCTCTGCCTCCTATTAGGACAAATTCGCCGTTGTAAGTATAGCAAAATGTTTGGTCAATGTTTACGGGTAGTTTCTTTTGGAGCAGTTGTTTTCCTGTAATGGACTTGGATTTTCCTGCATGGGCGGAAAACCACTCAATCGCTTTTTGTCTTGCGGTCCCGGGTGATATTGTCTCCGCATAGAGCGTTAGTGGCATGAGGAGCAGGATGATACTTAGGCTGCGTACTTTCATTTTGTAGAAACAATCTTTCATGCAAAAGTAACGATTTTTGTACCTTTGCAACGGGTAATATTGCCTAATTTTAAATTTATATTTATGTTTAAGTTCAAGACAATTAAAAGTTCTGTCCTGACATTCAAACGTTTTTCTTACAAACCCTACGCTGTTTTCTGCAGTCTGAAGCGTGAAATACGCATTGCAAGCCTGAGTGTTGCGACACTGATGGTTTCTCACAATGCGGCATTGGCGTCTCGTTCTGACAGTTTGCAGATAATTCATCAGAATCAGCCGGAGGGAGAGTTGGATGAGGTTGTTGTCAGTGGCAGATCGCCAGTCACGCTGGAGCTGTCTGCCACAAAAGTGGAGATTATTACGCGTGACGACATTGAGAAAGCCAAGGTGCAGACTGTCAATGACCTGTTGAAGTTGTGTGCCAGTGTTGATGTGCGCCAGCGTGGCGCATTCGGAGTCCAGACAGACATCGGAATAGGTGGCGGGACGCATGAGCAGGTCTGTATATTGATTAACGGAATCAATGTTAACAATCCTCAAACCGGACATCTTACAGCAGACTTCCCTGTAGCTATCCAGGACATTGAGAGAATTGAAGTGTATGACGGTGCGACAGCACGATGTTTCGGAAGTCAGGCCTTAAATGGGGCAATCAATATTATCACACATTGTGAAAAACACAAAGAAGCGAATTTTCATGCAGCAGGAGGCAGTTATGGCAGTGCTATGGTTGGTGCAGCCGCTAATCTGACGACTTCGTCCTTCTCCAATCGTCTCAGTGCTGACTATATGCGCAGTGACGGTGCGACTCACAACAGTGAGTTTCAGAAAATTCATACATTTTATCAAGGGCGTTATGACACAGACCCTCTTGCGCTTGACTGGCAAGCGGGTTACAGTTATCAGCGTTATGGTGCGAATACTTTCTATAGTGCCAACTACCCTGACCAGTGGGAACGTAATAATAGGTTTCAGGCATCTGTCAAAGGTCATTCCAAACAAGGTCGTCTGCATATAGACCCGTTGTTGTCATGGGTAAGGTCGTATGACCATTTCCAGTTAATACGTGGTACTCATACGGGTGAGAACTTTCACCGCAATGATGTTTTCACATCTGCCTTGAATTCGTATGTCAATTGGGCTGGTGGCCGTACGGCATTTGGCGGAGAGTTGCGTTATGAAGGTATTTTGAGTACAAATCTCGGTAAACCGCTGGACGAACAGCAGTATGTGAAGATAGAAGGGCATGATGGTCTGTTTTATAATAAGCGGGACCATCGCAATA
>CACXEH010000005.1 GCA_902766625.1 uncultured Bacteroidales bacterium
CCATCGCAATAATGTCAGTTTCTTTTTAGAGCATTGTGCGTTTATAAGTGATTTCACGTTATCATTTGGAGCGATGGCAAACCGTAACACTTCGGTTGATGATAAATTTCACTTCTATCCAGGTATAGATGTCAGTTATCGTGGAGTGAGAAACTTGAAATTATATGCTTCCTATAATCAGTCAATGCGATTGCCGACATTTACTGATCTATATTATAAAAGCCCCACACAAGAAGGCAACATTGGCTTAAAACCGGAGAAAACGGCAACAGTCAAGATAGGTGCAGAATATAAGTTGAAAGGATTCCGTTCTTCCCTTCAAGGTATATACAGACATGGTGAAGATATGATAGACTGGGTGATGTATAATTCATCTGATATATATCATTCAGCGCAGTTCAAATTGGATAATTACGAGATACTGTTTCAGGCAAAGACAGATTTCCGCCAAATGTTGCAGATACGTCCGATAGTTACCTCTGTGGACGTTTCTTATATGTATAATTACCAAAAACGCTTTGATGATATAGAGATTTACAAATCTAATTATGCATTGGAATATCTCCGCAATAAGTTGTCTGTTTGCCTGACGCATACGGTCTGGAAGTCTCTTTCTGCGTCATGGTACTGGTTGTGGCAGGAACGTATGGGTGGATATATGTATAAGGACAATGGCGGGAATGTCATCTTGAGAAATTATTCGCCTTACTCTTTGGTCAATGTGAAATTCAATTGGACGAAGCCCCGTTATACGTTATATCTGAGTCTGGATAATTTGACAAATCATACATATTATGACTATGGCAATATACCTCAACCCGGATTTACTTTTTTGGCTGGTGCAAATATAAAGTTCAATTTTAAATAAAAATAAATGCTGCACATCCGCAAAAACAGATGTGCAGCATTTATTAATGTTATTGTATCGTGGTGAAAGATGGGTTATCAGGACAACTGTGTTTGTTCCAAAGCCATTCCATGATCTCAACATCCATGAGTGTCTCACCTTGCAGAAGATATTGATTCTGACGTTCTTTTAAGTTGCAGAGTAGTTTTTGGGCCTCTTCCGGATTGTTGTCTAACAGTAGTTTGGCTGTGAAAGCTATGCGTTGTTTGCCACTTTGTGTGCGGGAAAAAGTGTTGACATATTTCCTCAGGTCTGCGGTGTACAGTTTCTGCGCCTCATCTGTTCGTCCTGTGACAAGACATATGAAAACCATTTCAATAGCGAGTTCGTTATAAAACAGTTTCAGTATTCTGTCTTTTGCGTCTATTGCTTCTGAGAGTTTGTCATATGCCTCTTCCCACTGGTGTAGGTTCTCCATACGCGCTACGACCATTATTTGCCAATTTGCTTGAATACCGTCACTCCAATCAATATCTTCTGCCACAAATAGTTCTTCTGGTAAATCTTTGGGTTGTATGCCTTCCTGAATCATGGCATTGGCACGCAACATGTGGCATAATAAGCGTTTATTTTTCGGCGTTTTTTCCAAATGCAGGATATTGTAGCCGTCATTGCCTATACCGTTTAGTTTAAGCGGCAACCCATTGACCAGTGCATAAAGGAATCCAATGATTGCAAACATCAGCATGAGCGTGTCTGCCCAAAGGGGCAATGTATGGGATTTGAATGTTATTAATGCCACAGTGGCGATAAGTATGTTTGCCAAGATGCCTCCGAGATTATACCATCGAGTGTTTATTTGATTAAGCGGTTTGTCGGGTGGTGACATCAGGCATTGTCCGCCAGTACCATTAAGGGTAAAATTGCGAAATTGATAACGTCCGCACTTTTTGATAAGCGTCAGGTTAAATATCCGGAAAGAGACAAAACGATATCCTGTGAGCAGACCGGCAACCAAATGTCCAGTTTCGTGGAATACAATGTGTAGCACACCTGCGACGACTGTCCATAATGTTATGAAAGCGGTAATCGTTATTATCTTGCTGATGTCAACGTCATTGAATTTATGCCAAAAGTCACTCCAACTGTTTTCAGTGAATAAAACGGTAATCAATGCCCCTATCAAAACTCCGACGGTGCAACTGCAGGCAAAAACAAGAATAAACTTTATGAATTTTAGAATATATCTCATTCAGTTTAATATATGATTCTTGCCAGGATGGTTGATACGATTGTTGCCGTAATGACACTGACGAGGCCCGGCATCATGAAACTATGGTTGAGTAAGTATTTGCCGATGACGGTTGTACCACTGCGGTCAAAATTGACGGTGGCAATGTCGGAAGGATAATTAGGTATAAAGAAATAACCGTAAACGCTTGGGAAGACGCCTAGAAGTACGGGCCCCGGTATGCCGAGCGAGTATGCCAGAGGCAACATGGATACAACGACGGCGCCTTGTGAGTTGATAAGGACTGACACGGCAAAAAAGGCGAATGCAATAGTCCACGGGTATTGTGAAACAATGCCGGACAGATTTTCCTGCATGAAACTCATGTAATTGCCAAAATAGGTATCTGCCAGCCAAGCGATGCCATAGATAGCCACGACGGCAACCATTCCACTCTGCCACACAGCTCCGGCGACAGCTTTCTTGGGACTGGCTTTGCAGAAAATAATCATTAGCGCGGCGGCTGATATCATAATAATCTGTATGACAAGATTCATTTTCAGAGGTTGGTTCTTCAGCTCAGTCACACCATCTATTAGTAAGCCTGCTTTGGCAACTTGTGCAGGAGTTAGACCATTCCAGTCTGCGGCACCCTTGATGGCTTTGATTTCGTCATAACTGGGTAAAAGATTTTGGAAAGAAGCGTAGATGACAATAACAACCAGCGCAGCCAGAAAAATATAGACGGCACGCTTGGCGTCTTTGGATATCTCTTTGTTCAGTGTTGTCGCAGTGTCGCCATACATATATTCATATTGCTCGGGGTCTTTGAGACGTGCCTGGAATTTTGGGTCTTTGTCAAGATCTAAGCCTCTGTGGTAGGAACATGCTGACGCCATCAGTATTCCAATGACACATGAGGGGATGCTTACCATAAGGACTTGAGGTATGGTGATATTGAAGCCGTTGGCAGCAGAGATTGTGGTGAAAGCCACGACAGCAGCAGCGATGGGGGAGCAGGTGATGCCGACCTGAGAGGCTACTGAGGCTATACCACAAGGACGTTCAGGGCGGATGCCTTTCTTCAAGGAGATGTCACATATAATTGGCATTAAAGTGTAGACAACATGTCCCGTACCGACAAGTACTGTAAGGAAAAATGTGCACAGCGGTGCGTAGAAGGTAATGTGGTCAGGATGTTTGCGCAATAGTCGCTCGGCTATCTGTATGAGCCAGTCCATTCCGCCTGACGCCTGCATCATGCCGGCGCAGGTTACTGCAGCAATTATGATGTAGATGACATCTGTGGGAGGAGTGCCAGGCTTAAGCCCGAAACCGAGTACAAGTATAACAAGTCCGATACCAGAAATGGCACCCAATGCTAAACTGCCATAGCGCGAACCTACATAAAGCGCCAGCAGGACTATCAGAAGCTGTATAATCATGATAAATACCTAAAAATTACATCGGTTAAGACATGTGAGAGTTGGTAAAACATCTTGTTTATGATAGATGTTTACCGCGATAATCCTTATCAGTGTCTGTGTTTTTTCTTGAGATATTTAATAAGATCCGCAGGGCGGTCTGTCTGTATGAGTTTGGCACCTTGTTTTAGTAGCCATCCCCATGCTTCGTCCGGTTTATTTTGCTCAACAGCCAGGTCGTCGTCATGACCGCCGTTGAGTTTTGGCCACATGGAGTTGAGCCATAATTTGCCGCCGTTAGCTTTGACTTTTTCTATTACAGTGTGAACTTTCGGCGTTACCTTACTAAAGCATATTTCATACGCCGCAGGATTTACTGTCATATATTCTGCCAAGACATCCTCTGCGTCTCTCTTTTTGTCAAGGTTGATGATTGGCATGAAAATAGATTTTCTGACAATATCATTCTTGTTCTTACTTTGTATGGTGGCAAGGTCATCGTATGTTTTGATAACAACTTGTTTTTCTGTACCAGTTTTGACCAACAGGTCATATATTTCGTCAAAATAATTATCACCTTTATCTATGTTTACCAATATTTTACCTTTGACGAGATTAAGTACTTCTTCAAGTGTCGGAACGTTGTGTTGTGTTACGACGTTGTGACCTGCTCTGAGTTTGAGTTGCTTGATTTCTGCCAGTGTCATATCGGCAATCTTGCCTTTGCCGTTAGTCGTTCGGTCTACAGTAGCATCGTGCATGATAATGAACTGGTTGTCTTTAGTCTTGTGTATATCTATCTCAATCATGTCAACTCCCATGTCAATGCAGTTCTTGTATGCTTGCAGAGAGTTTTCCGGAGCATTGCGCCAGTCGCCTCTGTGTGCAACGACAAGAACGTATTTAGATTTTGCTTTGTAGAGTTCTTTTGCCAGTTTTTCGGCGCGGTTTTCTGCGTACCCTGCCATGATGCAGAACAGGGCCAGTAAAGAGAATAAAAAGTAACGTTTCATATGTCTGATTGTTTTTTGTATTATTAATTGGGGCAAATTTACAAAATTTTTAGAAAATCTAATGTTTTTATTCATTTCATGTGCCGGGGTGTCTTATCTAAGTGGATGGCGAGTCTTGTTTTACCTCGATAAGTACTTTCATTTATTGGCGTAATAGAGTCTCGTTATTCGTGGTAGCAAAATCTGTATTGACTCATACGAATGTCATGTATAATTTGCCGCGTATATTATTACTTTTATATATTAAAGGGTTTTTTAATATATTCTAACTATTCAGGTTGCCGAAATTGTGTATTTTTGCAGTTGATTCGCATTTGAAAAGTTAATGAGGACGACGTTATTTGTACTTCTATTCTCTATTGTTACTGCCAGTGTAGCCGTAGATGTTTCCGGAGGTAATGTGCCGTTAGCAAAGATGGCGTCGAATAATATTGTCGCTGATTCTGCGAGTCGAAAGCCCAGAAAAGCCAAACAGGCCATAAAATCCAGAAAGGACACTGCACAACTCAATGCGGTTCATTCGGCTGATAGTGTTCGAGTGGCGGACTCAACTCTCCAAATCGTTTTTGATTCACTCAGGACAGATACCTTGCATGTGGATTCTCTAAGTGATGATTCTGCAAAAAAAAGCGGACTCGACGCTCCTGTGCAGTATGAGGCAAACGATTCTACGACCTATGATGCAGACACGAGACTGACAACATTGTTTGGTAGTAGTAAAGTGATGTATCAGGATATGCAACTGCAAGCTGCTGTTATCTCAATGAACAATGACAGCAGCCTGGCGCATGCTATCGGCAGGCGAGATTCTTTGGGGAACTGGTCAGGCAAACCAGTTTATTCGCAGAAATCTGACAATTATGAAAGTCAGGAGATGACATATAACTTTAAGACGAAGAAGGGTTTTATAAAGAGTGTTTCTACGGAGCAGGGCGACGGATTCCTTGACAGTGAGTCTTCTAAGCGCGACGGTGACGGGACCCTGTTTCTGCAGCATGCCAAGTATACGACTTGTGACCATGATCCTCCTCATTTCTATCTTGCACTCTCGCGGGCTAAGGTCTATCCAGGCAAGGAGGCGATATTCGGTCCGGCGTATTTGGTCGTGGAGGATGTACCACTGCCATTGGCTGTGCCGATGGGCTTTTTCCCGTTTACGAAATCATATTCCAGCGGTTTTATCATGCCGACATACGGTTCTGAGACCTCAAGAGGATTTTATCTGCGTAACGGCGGATACTATTTCGCGATAAGCGACCGCATGGACTTGAACCTGCTGGGCGAGATATATACCAAGGGGTCATGGGGCTTCAACGCATCCTCAACGTACAAGAAACGCTACAAGTACAGCGGCAACGTCTATGTGAATTATCAGAATACGATTGAAGGCGAAAAGAACATGCCAGACTATACCAAGTCAACGAGTTTGAAAATCCAATGGTCTCACCGTCAGGATGCCAAGGCATCGATGTATTCCAACCTATCTGCAAGTGTTAATTTCGCCACGTCCAACTTTGAGCGCAATGACCTGTACAGCAGATATTCTCCGTCGGCATATACTCAAAGCACTCGTACAAGTAGTGTCAGTTATTCACGGACAATACCCAATCTTAATATGACGCTGTCGCTCTCCAGTAACTTGAGCCAAAATATGCAAGACTCGACTATTGCGATGACATTGCCGGATTTGAATATAGCTGTATCGCGTTTTTATCCTTTTAAGCGCAAAAAACTCGCAGGTAAGCAACGCTGGTATGAAAAAATATCTATGACCTATACAGGCCAGTTGAGCAACAGCATATCAACAAAGGAAGACAAATTGCTTAAAAGCAATTTGGTGAAGGATTGGCGCAATGGTATGTTGCACACAATTCCGATCAGCGCCACGTTTACCTTATTTAAATATATTAATGTATCGCCGACGCTAAACTTCCGTGACCGTATGTATACTAATAAGATTATGCAGTCATGGGATGTCGATAATCAGGCAGTGGCTCGTGATACAATATACGGCTTCTATAATGTCTATGACTGGAACGCTTCTATGGCTGCAAGTACAACTGTGTATGGTTTTTACAAACCATGGAAGAAACTCTTTGGTGACAAAATAATCGCCATACGTCATGTTATGAAGCCGTCGGTATCATACAACTATTCTCCTGATTTCAGTAACAGTTCTTACGGCTATTATGACTCGTATGTCAGAACAGATGCTAATGGTAATGTCTCTACGGTGACCTATTCGCCGTATGCCAGTGGGCTCTATAGTGTGTCTGGTAGAGGAATGACGGGTAGTATCTCAATGTCATTAAGCAACAATGTCGAGATGAAAGTCAAGAGTGATGCGGACTCTACCGGAGAGAAAAAAATAAGTCTGATAGATGAACTTTCAGGAAATATCTCTTATAATATGGCTGCCAAGACAAGGCCATGGAGTGACCTTTCTGCCAGAATTCGCCTGAAATTAACAAAGAAATATACTTTCAGTATGGCGGCAGTCTTTGCGACCTATGCTTACAAGTTTGATGAAAACGGAAGGGTCGTAGTGGGTGATCGTACGGAGTGGAGTTATGGCCGTTTCGGACGCTTCCAGGGAATGTCCCAAAATATATCGTATACTTTCAACAACTCAACGTTTAAGAAGAAGGATAAATCCAAGAGGAATGGCAGAAGTAACTCTTCTGTTGATGAAGACGAAGAATATGATGAGGACGAGGATGTCGGAGACTCAAATGTCGATCCGGAATGGCGTAACAACAAACGTGGCAACAAAGAGGATAACGGCTCAAGGGTAGGGCCTGACGGCTATACCAAATTCTCTATTCCATGGAGTCTCTCTATTTCATATGGCATATCAATGCGTGAGAATACAGCTGGTAAAATCAACGAAAAGACCATGCGTTATCCATATAAGTTTACTCAGAATCTGAATTTTTCGGGAAACATAACCTTGTCTGAAGGTTGGAATATCAGCTATAACTCAGGTTACGATTTTAATTTCCATAAGTTGTCAATGACCACTGCGTCATTGAGTCGCGATTTACATTGTTTCTCAATGACTTGCTCTGTTGTATTGAAACCTTATACCTCTTTCAACTTTTCCTTTAGGGCCAAAATGTCCACAATCGCAGATCTCTTGAAATGGGAAAAGCGCAGCAGTTACAGCACAAATATAGAGTGGGAATAATTTTGTGCTATTAAAATTATTTGCTATATTTGCAACAACAAACTGAGGTTACATTGGTTTGATCGGGATTCTCATCAATTTTTTACTGAAAACCGAGTTTAATAGTTCTCTAAATCAATGGCGGGCTGCCTTCGAGCAGATTACAAAGATAGGAGACAACTCAAATCTTTTTTAATTCGGAGTTTCATCACATCGCCAATGTAGCCTCTTTTGTTTTCTTCGCGAAATAACCAAGTTTATAGAGATTGAAAAGAAACAAATTAGGGTGTTGGCTTAAGATAATTTTGCGTTCAAGTGTGGCAAAAACCTTGTGCCATAATAGTAAGAATGGTATAAGATGCAACTTCTGAAGGCGCAGGTAATATTGGTATAGCAGTGATCCTGTCTGTAATTGATTCTTTAAGGTGACAAGATTTTGTAATGCTTGCTCCGTTTTCAACAGATACTTTTCGTTTGTGTCAATGCCTGTATGGACAAGCGGATTGTTGATGTGTAAAATGTTGAAATTGTTTTTCTCCAGTTGGATACCGAAAAGGGTGTCTTCATAGCCGTACTGCGTCAAAGCGTCATCAAAATTCACCTTTTCAAAAACTTGAGCGCGGATAAGTATGTTGAAAGAAGAGAAAAAACGGTAAGGATGTTTTTTTCGGTATTGTAAAGCTCTGATGGTGCATGCCTTACTCTCATATTTATACCGAAGTGTATTGTCCAGTCGTTTATATTTTTCAGATGTAACAATACCGCCACATACAACATCCTGACCGCTTGTGTTTTCAAGATATGTCTTGATGAAATTCTCGGAATTGACTTCTGCATCACTGTCTATAATTATTACCCATGGAAATTGCATTTGCAGAACCATCTTGTGTAGGATACGTGAGCGTCCGATGTTTTCGGCAGATTCTGCGTATCGGCAGTGCGGTATATCGTTGATGCTCCTGTTTTGTGCGATGCTGGTGCTGTCTGTAGACCCGTCATCTGCTACGATAATCTCATAATCGTCTAATGTGGTGCATCGGTAGCACTGGCTCGCAAGGTCTTTTGCCAGTTTGGTGCATACGTAATTATACGTTGGAATGAGAATAGACAGTTGCATTGTAAGAAGTGAAAAGCCAAAGAACAGTAATCGCTGTTCTTTGGCTTTCATTTATTAATTAATTATTTCTTCAGCCATTTGTCCAGCCAATTAAAGAATGTGCGTTGCCACAAAATGCCATTTTGTGGTTTTAGTACCCAGTGGTTCTCATCGGGTAAGAGCAACAATTGTGCAGGGATACCTCTCATACGTGCTTCAACAAATGCCGATTCACCCTGTGAGTTGAGGATACGGTAGTCTTTCATACCATGAATACACAAGATAGGTGTGTCCCATTTGTCCACGCTCAAGTGTGGTGAGTCTGAGTAGGCGTTATTGTCTTTGTTGTTCCATGGTGCGCCACCCAAGTCCCAGTTGGGGAACCACATCTCTTCGGTCTCTCCCCATTGTTGGTGGAAATTAAAAATACCGTCATGGGCAATGAATACCTTGAACCGTTTCTCATGGTGTCCTGCAAGCCAATAGACACTGTATCCTCCAAAACTTGCACCGACGCATCCAAGGCGGTTCTCATCCACATACGGTTCCTTGGCGATATCGTCAATAGCGCAGAGGTAGTCTTTCATGCATAGGCCGGCATAGTCTCCGCTGATTTCTTCCAACCATTCCATACCGAATCCTGGCAAACCACGGCGGTTAGGAGCGATGATAATATATCCGTTTGCCGCCATAATCTGAAAGTTCCAACGAAAACTCCAGAACTGTGATACTGGAGATTGTGGACCGCCTTCGCAGAACAATAATGCTGGATATTTCTTTTTAGGATTGAAGTGCGGCGGATAGATTACCCATGCCAGTTCTTTTTTGTTGTCAACTGTTGTAATCCAACGTTCTTCCACTTTACCGAATGTGAGGTTGTCGTAGAAATACTTGTTCTCATATGTCAGTTGAGTTATCTTGTTGTCTTTGAGTGTGAGTTGGTATACCTCGTCAGCCTGACTCATGCTATGGCGTTTGACATACAGTGATTTGCCGTCTTGTGCAAGGGCAGAGATGGAGTAGTCATAGTAGCCGTCGGTCAGTTTCTTTACGTTGCCTTTCAGGTTGGTTGTGTAAACCATTGCTGTTCCATGCCATACGCCGGTAAAGTACAGTGTTTTTGAATCGCTGCCCCAGCAATAGGTGTCTACACCAGATTCAAAGCTCTCGGTAACATAGGTCTTTTTCCCTGTTGCGATATTGTAGATGCAAAGTCTGTTGCGGTCGCTCTCATAGCCGTCGCGCTCCATGCTCAGCCATGCGATGAGTTTGCCATCGGGTGAGAATGCCGGATTGGTGTCATAGCCTACATTACAATCTTCTTTTTGGTTGTTGACGCTTTGATGTTCGTATGACTTTGTGTCATCAGTCTCTGGTGTGACGTAGTTTGCCGGTTTGCAGATGTTTGTTGTTTTGCCGCTGGCAATGTCATACAGATAAATGTCGCTGTCTGTGCTTGAAGCATATTTCACGCCAGTTTTTTTGCGGCAAGTATAGGCTATTGTCTTTGAATCGGGGCTCCAGCCGAGTTGCTCTGTTCCCCCAAATGGGAGCATGGGACATTCGTAAGGTTCGCCATTCAGTATATCTTTGATGTTTGTTATACCTTCTGTACTGAAATCAGCAAGAAAGGGATGGGGAATCGTGGTGACGAAACGGTCCCAATGTTTGTAATTCATGTCGTTGATGACCATACCGCTTGCCTGCTGCAGGTCATCATATTTCTTATCTATGCTGGCATATGTGTCTATCTGACGGATGATAATGATTTTTTTCTCATCAGGTGAGAGGAGATAATCCTCCACATCATCGTCCAGTTGTGTGACTTGTTTTCGGTTAGAGCCATCGACATCCATGCACCACAGTTGGTTTGAGCCGCTTTTTGCACTGAGATACAATATTTGTTTTCCTCCGTTTATGTATGTCGGCGCATTTTCGCTTTTTGTGTCTTTCGTGAGCATATGACTCTTTTGTGTTGCGATGTCAAAAGCGTAGAGTACGGCATGGCTCTTGTTTTGTGGCACGCTATAGTATGTTACGCCATAGATGGCGTTCTTACCATCGGGTGAAGGCGTGAATGTGCTGATTCGTCCCATTGCCCATAATGCTTCAGGTGTCATCAGGTCATTCTTCAGTGCCAGATGGTTTTTACCGATAAAAGTTTGTTGTTTTTGTGCCGGTGCCATTGCTGTGACAGAGAAAAATGCTATTAGTAAGAATACTGTTTTCATATTTTGTAGCTGATAATTATTTATTTTTTCTTTGTTGCATGGCCTGTTGCTGCTTCTGCATGGCTTCCAACCTTGCTGCGAGCCCTTTCATCTTCTGAGGGTTATTGGTGTTCTTCTCATAGTTTTTCTCCAGTTGTGCAAGGAGTTTCGCGTCATCTGTTCTCCAGCGCAGGAACCACATGATAATTGCGCTGAACATTAGTGAAATCCAGTAGTAGTAGTTCAGTCCGGCGGAATAGTTGTTGAATACAAAGAAGAAGAACAACGGCATCAACATCATCATCCATTGCATCATTTTCATCTGTTGTGCTGCCTGTCCGGTAGCCGCCATAGAGTCTTTCTGCATCTTGAGGTTAATCCAACTGTACAGCAGGTTGGATGCGCAGAACAGAATACAGAATAAACTGATATGGTCGCCTATGAGTGGCAGGTTCTGGTTGAAGGTGATGAGTGAGTCGTATGTGGACAAATCGTCCGACCACAGGAATTTTTCTCCCCTAAGTTCAATGGCTACAGGCACGAAGTTGAACATGGCTATCCAGATAGGGGTCTGCAATAGGATAGGAAGGCATCCACCCATCGGGCTGACACCATATTTGCTGTATGTCGTCATTATTTCTTGTTGCATCTGCATAGCGTCTTCCTTGTTGGGGTACTTCTTCTGAATCTCGTCGAGTTTCGGTTTGAGGACGCGCATCTTCGCACTGCTCATGTAACTCTTCTTTGTGGTAGGATAGACCAGTATCTTGAGCAGGATAGTGATAAGTAATAACACTATTCCCATAGAGATGCCCAGATTTGTCAGCCAGTCAAATAGATAGATTGTGAAATAACGGTTTATTAATCTGATAAACGGCCACCCCAAGTATACCAGATGCTCCAAATTCAAATCTTTATTGCTCAAACTGAGGTTGTTGGTCTTTTGGAGCAGTCTGTACTGGTTAGGTCCGAAGTAGAATTGCAACTGCGTCGGTTGTGTGCCTGTCGGGTCAAAGGCGGTCTGGGTCGTTGCCTCGTATTTTTTCAGGAAACCAGTGCCTTTCTCCATCGGTGTGCTTTTCAGTGTAGTGTTGGTGAAATTCTGATGGCTTATCATCACGCAACTGAAAAACTGATTCTTGAATGCTATCCAGTCTAATGCTTTTTCAGGCTTTTCTTCGTCTTCTTTGGTTTCGTTAAGATAGTCAGGTGTATTTTCATCAATCAACTTATAAGTCAGTGTGGAGTAGCGTGCCTCAAAGTCGTAGCCTTTCTCCTGCTGCTTTGCCTGGTCCCGCCAGTCTATGAGCATGTAGTGTTGGTTGGGTGCGAAGTATTTCTCCATTCCCATACCGGTAACGATGCAGTTTGCCATATATTCGCCGGCGGGGAGTTTGTAGCTCAGTGTCAGTTTACTACCGTCAGGAGCTTCAAGCGACAACATTGCTGTGGAGTCTGTGCTCTCCTCTACATTAAAATAATGGTCTCTTGTATTGATATTTTCCGCTTTCAATGCCAGGGTGTAGTTGAGTGCTGCAGTCTTGTCATTGAAGAGCTGCACAGGTTTGCCTTCCTGATCGTTATATTCTGTCAGTTCGACAGCGGTAGGCGTACCGCCTTTGGTGCTGATGGTGATGCTTACGAGTTCGTTTTTCAGTTGAATGTCGCGTGCTGTTCCCGTCTTGCTCTTGCCAAAGAGTGTTGTGGTGTCTGCAGCTGTTGCCGCCACCTCGGCAGCTTGTTTGGTGTCTTTAGCTTTTTGCTCAGCTTCAGCCTTGCGGGCATTGACGACGGCGATAGAGTCCTGACGTTGCTGTAAGGCTATTTCTTCCGGACTCGGCTGACTGAAATAACTGAACCCGATAAATACCAGTGCTATGAGTATGAAACCTGTAATCGTATTTTTATCCATAATTATATAGTGATTTTCTCTAACAAAATGCAAAGTTACTCTTTTTTGCGCAAAACACACGCTCTATTTTCGTTTTTGAGATACCGGCAGGTTTGAGAATGCCTCGTGAGCGTTCTGACGTTATTGTGCACGAGTACGAAAAAATGCTCTCACTGTAAAATTTCGCTTATTTTAACCGTGTATTTCTGCTATTTTTAATAAGTTTGCATTGTAAAACGTAAAAAACACAAACATCCCTTCGTCGTGAAGAAAGTCTGTCTGCTACTATTATTACTTTTTGTGTGCACCTCTTCCCAGGCGCAGAAACCGTCTGCCGCTCCCTCTCTTTCTGCTGCAGACATTATTGTAGCCAGCTATACTGACTCACTATATCAACTAAGTGAATACTATAATACTTCTTGGAAATACCGAGGTAAGGACTTGCTCGCCAATCCCTATTATTACCGGCTTTTCGTGCAGCCTACCTTTTACTTTAATCCTATCCGTCAGCAGATGGACCTTGACTGGCATCCTGCCGACAGCCTGCGCGTACCGATGCGTCCTCTTGTTGACCATGACGACAAAATCCTTGAGGCTAATACTGCCATGAATCATTTCTTTTCCGACCTGTATATCTCCCATCCGCAGTACATCGTCGCCAACCAGTCTACCTTGGACAAGAACGAGGGCCTGCGCACCGACCTCAAGCATGAGACCGAGCACAAAGTGGAGCTGGCATCCCATGTCACCACGCCGAAGCCTGTTCAGGTCTATGAGCCTATCAATGTTGTGGGCTACCGTCCCAACTTTTGGAAGTTTACGCAGACTTATGGTTTGCAGCTCATGCAATACTATTTCTCTGAAAACTGGTATCAGGGTGGCTCTAATTATAACTCCGCACTTGTTACAGCCAAAATCACGGCCAACTACAACAACCAGTCCAAGATAACCTTTAACAATACCCTTACTGTTCAGCTGGGCTTCCAGACTGTCAAGGCTGACACCATTCACCCGTGGCATTCCACTACCGACCAGTTGCGCATGATTAATGCACTTTCTGTCAAGGCGGCGAAGAACTGGTCATATACCGCCACTCTTACCAGTACCACGCGTATGACGCCGCAGTACCCCAACAACAGCCGTCTTGCCACTGCCGATTTCTTTTCACAGTTTGAGAGCGTCCTCTCATTGGGTATGGCGTGGAGTCTGGCGAAAAAGAACTTCAACGTCAATATCAATATGGCGCCTCTCTCTTACGATTGGAAATATGTCGGTCGCAAGCGTCTTAGAGCGCGCTACGGCATATATCCCAATCATCACTCCAGGGAATACATCGGTTCCAGTGTCACCATCAACTATACCTGGAAACTTATGAACGAACTTTCATGGGCATCGCGCCTTTACTATTTTACTAACTACAAGAAGGTGCAGTTTGATTGGGAGAACACCTTCACCTTTACCATTAATAAATACCTCAACACTAAACTCTACCTGTATCCGCGTTTCGACGATACCATCTTCGACGACGACGGCAAACACACCATTCAGTTTAAGCAATGGCTCTCCCTCGGTCTCAACATTACCTTGTGACCTGAAACGGCGTAATTGGTTCCTTTGATGCTGATATGTGCTATGTTCCATACCGTGGAATGTAAGTTCCAGCCCATAGAATTTATGTTCCATAGGCTTGAACTAAGATTCTATTGCATGGAACCAAATTTTTATCATCGCGACATTGTTTTTATTTCCGCATCCTATTTCTGTAAATGACTCATTCTGTAATTGCAGTATGAAAATCGGCATACACTGCCAGGTGGTCGCTGAACCCTCCGTTATATCGATATCCGACATACGTCCTCATAGGTTTCCATCCTGCTGACTCTGCGTCCCTCTCCAGAACAAATCCCGGCGCGTGTATATGGAAGTCTTCCGCTGTCGTATAGATTTTTGTGCCGATGTCGAGGAGCGTGCCTGAGACGATGATGTGGTCGAGCATCTGCCACTGTCCATTGTGCTTGTGTGTACCCCGGATAGGACTACCGTCCGGGGCGGTAGTGTCTGGTGTATGTGAGGCAAGGTTGTAAAGTCTGTCTGGCAAGTATGGTCTTTCGGTGACGGGTTGTGCACTGAGTGTCTGCACTACGGCAGCCTCAGCAGGCGTCTCGTTGAAATCACCCAAAATAATAATCTTTCTCCTACAGTCAGCGTTCTGCAGAGAGTCCACGCATCTTCTGACAGTGAGAGCTTCCGCTTGCCGGAGCGGTTCGGTGGCACGGCTACCGCCGAGTTTGCTTGAGAAATGGCAGACGAAAACGTGAAGTGTGTCGCCAGTGTAAGTCGAGCCACATACATAGAGAATATCACGGGTTGCGACAGGAGGTAACGGATTGAAAGACACGCGTAAAGACTGGCTGCTTATAAGTCGGAACGTGGCGGGCTGATAGAGTAGGGCGACATCGATTCCACGGTGGTCGGCACTGTGTGTCATGACGTAACGATATTTTGCACGTCGCAGAATGGCCCTTTGGGTAAGGTGGGTGAGAACGCTGTCGTTCTCAACTTCTGTCAATGCAACAAGATCGGCCGGATGGTCGGCACCGATGGAAATGATGAGTTTACTAATGTTATGAAGTTTTGCATGGTAGCGACGCCAACTCCAACGTCTGGTGGAAGAAGGCAGGAAGAGATAGTCGTCGCTGTTATCGAGTGAGTCATGACAGCAGTCAAATAAATTTTCGGTGTTGAGTGCCGCTACACGGAAGCCCTGTTGACCGTAGAGGGATAGCGGTAAGAATAGGAATGCAGACAACCAAAGGGTGATTCTCATAGCAGGTTAAAAAGTTAAAAGTGTGTTCGTTTGCAAATGTACAACGAAATTGCTTGACAAAACACGGTTAAGCCATAAAAAATGACAGTGCCGCCGGGTGTTGCGCCAAAAAAAAGTTGTAAATTTGCACTTTAATACAAATTAATAAAAAAAGAATACACTGTCTGGGAAAAGAATTTAACAAAGAATATAACAAAAACAATATATGAATAAATTTACCGAACACAAAGAGCTGAACCTTTCAGCCATAAACAGAGAGATTCTGGAGAAATGGACAAGGGAGGATATGTTCCGCAGTAGTCTTAAATTGCGCGAGGGTGCACCCACGTTTGTTTTTTATGAGGGTCCTCCTTCTGCTAACGGTCATCCGGGCATCCATCATGTGCTTGCCCGCACGATCAAGGATACCGTGTGTCGTTACAAGTCGATGAAAGGTTATCGAGTACCGCGCAAGGCTGGATGGGATACCCACGGACTGCCTGTTGAGTTAAGCGTAGAGAAAAACCTCGGCATTACAAAGGAAGACATCGGCAAGAAAATCAGTGTGGACGAATATAATGCCCAATGCCGTGCAGACGTGATGAAATATACTGCCGAGTGGCGTGATTTAAGTGAGCGGATGGGCTACTGGGTGGATATGGACAACCCTTATGTTACTTATGACAACGCCTACATTGAGAGCCTTTGGTGGCTGCTTAAACAGTTGTATGGCAAAGGGCTGTTGTACAAGGGCTACACCATACAGCCGTATTCCCCTGCCGCAGGTACAGGATTGAGCTCTCATGAGTTGAACCAACCGGGATGTTACCGTGACGTTAAAGACACTACGGTTACGGCACAGTTTGAGATTGTTGATGCTCCTGCAGAATGGAATGCGTGGGGTACGCCATGCTTCCTTGCTTGGACGACGACACCCTGGACACTTCCCTCAAACACCGCCCTCTGCGTGGGTCCGTCGTTTGACTACGTTGCCGTACAGACATATAATACCTATAACGGTGAGAAAATCACTGTCATACTGGCTGAAAGTCGCCTGGGTGCCTATCTCAAACCAGAGGGTGCGCAATTGGATATGGAGGCATACCAGCCGGGCGATAAAACGGTGCCGTACAGAATAATTGCCAGATGTAAAGGCAGTGAACTTGTCGGTATGAGATACAAACAACTCATGGCATGGGTGAAACCTTCGGTGAAATATGATGATAACGCTCCTGCATATGTTAAGGAATATGCAGCCAGTCATGAGGACAAAATTTTTGAGGTTGGCAATGAGAAGTATGTGGAGATGGCGGACGCAGCTTTCCGCGTTATCCCAGGTGACTATGTTACGACGGACGATGGTACAGGCATTGTGCATATCGCACCTACTTTTGGCGCCGATGACGCCAAGGTTGCCAAAGCTGCCGGCATTCCATCGCTGTTTATGATCAACAAAGGCGGTGAGACCCGTCCGATGGTTGACTTACAAGGCAAATACTACCTCACGACGGAACTGGCAGAGTCATTTGTTGATAAATGCGTGACTCTCAATGCCTATAAGACTCATGAGGGCGACTATGTGAAAAATGCCTATGACCCACGCTATGCCAATTTGGACGAGAAAGAACTCCAGAAGACAGAAGACCTGAATGTAGTAATCTGTATGGAGATGAAACAGGAAGGCATAGCATATAAAATAGAGAAACACGTTCACAATTATCCGCACTGTTGGCGTACCGACAAACCTATTCTGTATTATCCTTTGGACAGCTGGTTCATACGCTCCACCGCTGCGCGAGAACGCATGATGGAACTGAACAAGACTATCTTCTGGAAACCGGAGAGTACAGGTTCAGGACGTTTCGGCAAATGGCTGGAAAACCTGAACGACTGGAACCTCAGCCGAAGCCGTTATTGGGGTACTCCGCTGCCGATCTGGCGTAATCGTGAATCACAGGAGGAAATATGTATCGGCTCTATAGAAGAGCTTTCTGCAGAGATAGATAAAGCCGTTGCAGCTGGTGTGATGAAAGAAAATCCGTTTACAGCGAAAGGCTTCGTCGTAGGTGACTATTCCAAGGAAAACTACAAGAAGATTGACTTGCACCGTCCGTATGTTGACGATATCGTTCTGGTCAGTCCGACAGGTAAGCCCATGAAGCGTGAAACCGACCTGATAGACGTATGGTTTGACTCCGGTGCGATGCCTTATGCACAACTGCACTATCCGTTTGAGAACAAGGCACTTGTTGACTCAGGCGAATTCTATCCGGCGGACTTTATCGCTGAGGGTGTTGACCAGACACGCGGATGGTTCTTTACCCTGCACGCTATCGCAACGATGGTCTTTGACAGTGTCGCATATAAATCTGTTATAAGTAATGGTCTTGTTCTGGATAAAAACGGCAATAAGATGAGCAAGCGTCTGGGTAATGCCGTAAACCCGTTTGAAGCTATAGAAAAATACGGTTCAGATCCTCTGCGTTGGTATATGTTGACAAACTCGTCGCCGTGGGATAACCTTAAATTCGACGAGACGGGTGTGGCAGAGGTATCACGTACTTTCTTTAGTAAACTTCACCAGACTTACGCTTTTTTGGCGATGTATGCCAATGTTGATGGATTTACTGCACAGGAGGAAAGTGTGCCGGTGGAGAAACGTCCGGAGATAGACAGATGGATTCTGTCACAGCTACATACTTTGACAGCTGAGGTTATGGCCCATTTCGAAGATTTGGAACTGACCAAGGCAGGCCGCCTTATAGAGTCGTTCGTTATAGACGATTTGTCTAACTGGTATGTACGTTTGAACAGAAAACGTTTCTGGGCAGGCGGAATGACGGAAGACAAACTTAGCGCCTACCAGACGCTCTTTACTTGTATGGAGACTGTCAGTCGCCTCATGGCGCCGTTTGCACCTTTCTACTCAGATGCCCTGTATAGTGACTTGATGAAAGTGGCTACTGGTAATGAAGGGATGTGTGTGCACTTGGCGGACTATCCAGAATCTGATGCCTCAATGATAGATACTGAACTCCAGTCACGCATGAGCCTTGCGCAGAAAATCACATCAATGGTTCTCTCTCTGCGCAAAAAGCAACAGGTCATTGTGCGCCAGCCGTTACAATGCATCATGATACCCGTTCAAGACGAGAAACAGAAATCGCGCATCGAAATGATGGCAGACTTGATAAAGAGTGAAGTCAATGTTAAGGAAATCCGATTTGTGGCATCTATCCAGCTCGAAAAGAGTGTTAAATGCAACTTCCGTGTAATGGGCAAGAAGTACGGCAAACTAATGGGCAGCGTCAACAAAGCCGTTACAGCATTGTCTCAAGAGCAGATTGCTGCACTGGAAAGAGACGGGAAACTGCCGTTGACTGTTGACGGACAGGATGTCGAGATACTGAAAGATGATGTTGAAATCTTCAGTCAAGACATTCCAGGCTGGAGTGTTGTCAACGATGGTGTCATAACTGTTGCTCTGGACATAGAAATCACGGAAGAACTTAAGCAGGAAGGCATTGCCCGTGAAGTCGTAAAACGTATCCAGACATACCGCAAAGACAATAACTTCAATATTACAGACCATATTCATATCATCATGGAAGAACGTGAGGACATAAAGAAAGCCGTGGAAAATTTCAGGGAATACATATGTTCGCAAGTCTTGTGTGACAAATGGGAGTGGGGAATGACTGGTAATTCAGAGTTTGAGTTTGATGATTATAAACTTAAAGTAACAATCGAAAAGCTTTAATCATGACAGAAAAAAAACGTTATTCCGACGAAGAACTACTGGAGTTCAAAGAACTGATTCTGACAAAATTGGAATTGGCAAAGAAAGATTACGAACAGATGATGAGTGCTTTGATGAATAAAGAGGGCAACGGCGCCGAAGACACTTCACACACTTACAAGGTCATGGAGGACGGTTATGCCACTCAGAGCAAGGAGGAATTGTCGTTGCTCGCTTATCGTCAGCAAAAATTCATGAAAGGCCTTCAGGCAGCGTTGGTACGGATTGACAATAAGACTTACGGCATCTGTCGTGAGACCGGAAAACTTATTCCCAAGGAACGTCTGCGTGCTGTGCCACATGCTACCCTGAGTATCGAGGCCAAAGCAAAAAGAAACAAGAAGTGACTACGTTGAAGAAATCTTCTTGTTTTAAAGGGATGTGGGCCGTTGCGGTCATCATTCTTATACTTGTTATTGACCAGGTCTTGAAGATATTTGTCAAGACGAATTTCCGTCTGGGCGAGATGCGTCAGATATGTGGCGTTGATTGGGCTAACCTTTATTTTGTTGAGAATAAAGGTATGGCTTTCGGACTCGACATCGTCGGCGGAACAATTCTCTTGTGCTCCTTCAGGATAATCGCTGTGGCGCTGTTGGTTATTTTCCTGATGCGGATTATCAGATCAAATTTCCCGACAGCTTTCATCCTGTGTATCTGTCTCGTACTTGCAGGTGCCGCGGGCAACATATTCGATAATATCTTCTATGGAGCATTCTTTACGGAGAGCACACCATGGAGGGTAGCCACG
>CACXEH010000006.1 GCA_902766625.1 uncultured Bacteroidales bacterium
AAGGCTTACGGATGCCTACGGTAGCGCTGTCTATGATATCGTCAAAAAAGTTGAGCAATCCGAAGTCTTGCAGGACGGCGTGCATGTTGCCGTAAAAGTTGCTGACAATGGCCATGGGATATTTTCCCTTGAGCTGTTGTAGTGTAGATTTGGCTTTTTCGGTCTCACGCCGAGCATAGTCGTAGCAGAATTGCGAGACAGGCTGTATGTACTTTTCGTCCAGTTTCAGGTAAGCCATTTCCAGTTTTATTTTTTTCTGCATCAGGGCGAGGAAATTGTCTTCGGGCGTGATGACGGGATGTTGCGCCAGATAGCGTTCGGTGTGTACATAGGCTTCGTGGAATTGTGTTTCGGTGACGGGGACCTTGGCCTGTTGACAGGCCTCCCAGATGACGTTTACCCAGTGACGGCCTGCGGTGTCCAGTGTACCGCCATAGTCAAAGAGCAGTCCCTTGACGGGTTGCCGGCGGTGGCTGGTCTTTATGTTGCCGACTTTCATCAGTGCCACGCCGATAACAATCCATATCAGTTCGCGGACGCGGCTGATGAGACTTGTGTAGACGCCGAATGCGCCAGACAGACTCAATCCGCTGACAGCCAATGCGAAGCCGCCTTCGCGGAATCCCAGTTGCATGGGGGAGAAGAAGAATATGTTGGCGAACAGTGAGGTGAAGGCCATAATCAGTATGCAGTCAAGGAAATTGACTTCAGGCGTCAGGATTTTCAGGATGAAGAATACCTCCGTACTGGTCAGGTAACGGGCTATGAACTCGCTGGCGAATGTGGCGTAGAATGTTGACTTGCGCTGGCGGTGCAACTCGGCAATCTGCATGTCGATTTTTTGCAGTGATTCTTTCTTGCTGGTGTAGAAACGGCGTGCCCGGTGTTTGACCAACGGTATGTGGCCTAGCATCTTGAAGGTCTTTACAACCATGCCGTTGCGGTAGCCGACAATGAAAAAATACACCAAGAGTGACAGGACGACCGATGTTAGCAAGAGGAACAATGCCATGGGGAGTGTCGGCGTGTACATGATGAAATATAGTACGATGGAACTCAGCCAGAAGCAGATGTGCGAAAAAATGTGCGTCATCACGAATAAAATCACACTGGATGTGGCACGTGCCGTTCCCAGCACGGGTGAAAGTTCCATGATGCGGTAAGGCTCGCCGCCCATGAGCCCGAAAGGTGTGGCATAGTTCAGGGCAAATCCGGACACAGTCAGCTTATAGATGCGCCAGAATGGTACGGGTGAAGGTCTCTCTCCGTTGCGAATGATAAGGAACCATGTCAGGGTATTGAAGAGATAAATAATGAGCCATATTCCTATGACGGCAAAGAACCAGTAGCCGGCACGGTGGATGTTGGCCCACAGCTCCCGGTAATCCATGTCGAAAGTGAACAGCATGACGGCAATGGCTGCAATGCCGAATAGAATAAATAGATTGCGATAACTGTTTTTCATACAATCAGTATTTTCCCTGTTTCAGTTTTTCGTAGAAAGTTGCGCACATTTTTTCATGACGATGGCGCATATAGCCTGCGATGCCTGCAAAAACAGTCATTTCAACGACAGGATACAACCAGGGCTGATCTATCAGACACGCGAAGAAGAGTGTGAAGATGCGGCAGTTGATGGTGACGATGTTGGCATATTTCATCAAGGGTAGGCTCTGTGCCCTGAAATCAGTCCTGAAGTCATCGGAGACGATGTCGTTGCGCACCTCGCGGATGTATTTTATCATCTGTTGGAAGCGTGGTGTCATCTTTTCCTGCGAACGGGTGTATGAGACATAGCTTCTTAAAAACAAACGCCACCAGAAATTCCCTTTCTTGGGTGTGTTGTCCAGATGCTGCTGCTCGACGGTAGAAAAATTCAGTTCGCTCTTGATGTCCGGCAGGAAATACAGATGGATGTTCCTGTAGTAGTCTGACAACTGGCACTGGCGTGCGTGGAAGAATACACCGGATGTGGTGCATAAGACAAAGGCCAGCCACTGCCACTCTGTGTGGGTAAAGGGAATGTCGTGATGGAACAGCCGGCATGAAATGGCGAAATAGATGCAGAAGAACCACACGTCGCCGGCGAATCCGTCAAGGATGCGTCCCCACTGCGAACTTTTATGTGCCATTCTTGCTAATTGACCGTCACAACTGTCGCAGAAATTCGCGAGCATTAGGAAGACTATGCCCCATATGTTGTGTTGCAAATCGGAGTGGTAAAACATGATTCCCGCCATAATTCCCAAAAGCATGGACAGGATGGTTACGATGTTAGGATGGACGTTAAACTTGTTGAATACTAACGCCATCACATACCCGACGGGACGTGTAAAGTAAATGTCAAACCATTCTTCTATATCCAAACTTTTATACGTAGATTTAATATTTAACATGATATGATATTTGGTTGATAATATATTTTACGATAGCTTTAGACGCATCTTCTATGCAAGGTGAGAAACTGGGCCAGTCATTGAAGTCTATTATCCAATATTTTCCTGTCTCGTCCACGATACAGTCACCGCCATAGACAGGCACTTCTGCCAACCGTGCGATTTTATCTGTATCTTGTTTCAGTTTTTTTATTGAAAAGGGGTATTGTCGGGGCATGCCATTATGCTTTTCCAATCCGAATTTGCTGTGTGACGGGCCTTGCGTCGGATAATACCAGTAGAAAAAGTCTGTATCGGTGACACTGTAGAACTTGATGATGTCACCCGTGACGTGCTGGCTGAGAAGAGCCGTCTTGATACCTCTGTGCCGGAATTCTCCTATATGTAGCTCCAATGTCTCCCAGTCTTCAATAAAACATACGTCTTCTTTCTGTTGGGTGCATGTCCCGGCACATTTCAACCAACAGGGGAATGCAATATCGCCAGGAATCTCCAGTCCGTCAGAAAGGTACAAGATGACGCTGGGCGGGATATTAATACCGATGTCAAACATGAGGCGTGTGATGCTTATACGCTCACAATTCTGCACTCCTTTGGGCGAAGTGACAACGATCGCACCACAATTTTCACATTGCTGTAATTTCAGCAGACTGTCGGAACCTCTTGCCATAGAGAATATGATGTGCTCATTGATATCACTTTGCGGCAGAGTTTCTTCTTTATAGAAGGTTACCTGATGTCCGTTAGCCCGCAGTCCGTTGGCGACAAACTCCATAATGCTGTCGTCATTGGAGTTAGGAGAAAAGACCTTGTTGCGAAGGATACCGGCTATATTCATGGCATATCTCAGTTTGCAAGAAACATTTCGGCTTTTCGGATGTCGCTGACATGGTCAACGTCCAGTATCTTGGTGAAGGGGTAGGCTTTCAATGACATACCGTCAAGAACGAGCTGCCGTTGGAAATTCCTCATTCGGCTTTGACCTTCAGCCACGCATCGTTTTAACGTGGTTATTGCTGCAGGTTTTAAGCAATAGATACCTCCTGATATGTATTTGCATTCGTGTGGTGTGTCGTAAAATCCGTCAATTGTCATGTCTGAAGCAGTACTGACATAAAGCGGTTTCTCGTCATCAACAAAATCAGTTACAGCCATTAGACCGTCGCCATCAAAAGTGGAAAAGGCAGTAATGTAATCACGGAATTCCGTCTTATGAAAAACAGTATCAATAGTCGTCAGACAGAATGGTTCTGCTGATAGATAAGGACTTATCTCATAGAAACTGTGCATGGAACTTTTGGTAGCTTTTTCTACAATTGTGACAGGACACAGATTTTGTTTCTGATGATTGTCTCTAAGTTGTTTGACGTAGTTTACTACGGCAGGCATCAGAGGATTTACAATAACAACAATATCGCTGGCATTTAGTGAAGTGAAGATGTTTATCAGGCGACACAACAAAGGTATGCCGTTTAGTCTTATCAGGGGTTTGTCTGTCGTTAACCCCTCTTGTTTAAGACGTGAACCTTCACCTGCAGCGATAATCCCGAACTTCATTATTCTATTTGCTCTCTGCCATCTTTACGTCCTTTGTCACGTGGGATAATTTTCAAAGGATTGGCATATGCCTCTTTGTCTATTTGGCGGTTACGCCATACGTCCAAGGCGACATAGATAGCCTGTCGAAAAGAATTCTCGTTTGCTTCACCCTTGCCGGCAATATCATAAGCGACGCCATGGTCTGGTGAAGTGCGGACGATAGGCAAACCCGCAGTAAAGTTCACACCATCGTCAGCGGATAGCGTCTTAAATGCAGTCAGGCCTTGGTCATGATACATAGCCAGAATACCGTCAAAAGAGGAGTACACTCCGGCGCCGAAGAATCCGTCAGCGGGATATGGTCCAAAGCACTGAACGCCTCTCTTCCGCATAGAATCAATAGCAGGCTTGATGATGTCCTTCTCTTCAGAGCCAATCAGTCCGTTGTCACCACAATGTGGATTCAGTGACAATACAGCTATGCGAGGGATGGAAATTGTAAAGTCTGATTTCAATGAAGTGTTAAAGATGTCGATTTTTTTCTCAATCTTTGCCTGGGTTAGGTTAGCGGATACCTCTTTTATAGGGAGATGTGTTGTCACCAATGCCACTTTCATCATGGGACTCATCAGAATCATTAAAGCTTCATTGCCTTCGCCAACCTCATGCTCAAGATACTCTGTGTGTCCCACAAAGTTGAAATTGCTGCTTTGCATTGAAGCTTTGTTTATAGGCGCGGTAACCAATACGTCGATATTGCCTTCTTTGTAATCTTTGATAGCTCTCTCTAATGAAAGCATGGCGACTTTACCGCATTCCAGATTAGGCGTGCCAAAATCTATTTTGACTTCTTCGTCATATACCGAGATCATGTTCAGACGACCCTCTTGTGCATCTGAGGCTTGATTTATCATGGCAAAGTTGGTCGTAAGATTTAGCATTTTGCGATGATATGTCGCTGCCTTGGGCGAGCCATATAATATGGGTATGCACATTTCGCACATCATCGGATAAGCGAATGTTTTGAGGATAACCTCATAACCTATGCCGCTCACATCACCATGAGTAATGCCTACGCGTATTTTCTTTCCTTCCATAATTATTTAGTTTCTTTTTGTTTCTTTCTTTAGTGCTTAGTAAGCCGCATGCAGCCATAATATCTTCTCCTCGTGAGGCCCGCAGTGTACTGAATACGCCCTTGTAGGTAAGATAATCACGTATTTCTTTCATACGTTTTTCTGGTGCTGCGGTAAAAGGTGAGTCGGGTATTGTGTGAAAGGGTATGAGGTTGACCCTGCAGTCCAATCCCTTCAACAATTCCACAAGTTGGTCTCTGTGGCGGTGTGAATCGTTCAGGCCTGCGAAAACAATGTATTCAAATGAAAGCCTTCTCTGCTTGGCTCCTTCATGCCATTGCAGTTCTGCGTTGCAGAAATCATAGTCCTTGAGTACTTCAACCACTTTATTAATAGGCCACGCCTTTTCTGCCGGCATATATTCAGCGCGGAGGGCAGATGTCGGGAAGTGAAGGCTGATGGCAATGTTGCACTGGCTTTCATTCAAGAATTTCCTCAGGTTCTTGAGGTCGCCTACGGTAGAGACGGTTATGCGTTTTGGACTCCATGCCAGACCGTATGGCGCGGTCATAATTTCACATGTCCTTAATACATTGTCTATGTTATCCAGAGGTTCGCCTTGTCCCATAAAGACAATATTTGTCAGTGTGGCAAATTCGGGAAGTGAGTATATCTGGTTCAAAATGTCCGCAGGAGTTAATTGTGCTTGAAACCCCTGTCGGCCGGTCATACAGAAACTGCATCCCATTTTGCAACCGACTTGGGAAGAAACACATAAAGTGGCTCTTTCCGCGGTAGGGATATAGACGGTTTCAACGAAATGTCCGCTTTGTGTCGGAAACAGATACTTGACGGTACCGTCTTTGGATTTCACTTTTTTGATTGGTTGTTTCCGTCCCAACACATAATGTTCTTCCAGTTTCTCGCGAAATGCCTTTGAGATATTTGACATTTCCGATATGCTGAATATTTGTTTTGTATATAGCCATGTGGCTATTTGCTTGGACGCATATTTGGGCATGCCGAGTTCGTAGGCGACATTCTCCAATTCTGCCAGTGTCATACCCGAAAGCGTTTTCTTTTCCATGTATTCCTCCTTCTGTTTAACAATGGGACGTGCATTTGGTGTTTTGCGGTGCTGTTGTCCATGGTGTTCCGCCATACATTGCATCCAGCAGCCTGCGCCCTGTTGTTGTCTTAAATATGTCTTCTCTTATTTTTGCTATGGCGTCTTGCGATAATTTGTATTCAAAGATGCTGGTCAGAAGTTCCGCTTCGGCTAATATTTGCTGCGCCGTACTTCTGGGAGAGACGTTATCATGATAATGCTCTACCATATATGCCACCTGGTCAATCTCATGCTCGCTAAAGCCTCCTGTGCGTTTCATCAACATTCTGCCTTCAGATGCTTCCTCTTGGATGATTGATGCTGCAGACAGAATGGTCATTGCCTCTGTGTCCACGTCTTCAAGGCTTCCTATAAGGACAGCCAAGTCGTGGACTTTCAGTACATGATGAATACGGCGGTTGTCTCCTCTGGTGTATTCGATCTTTAATTTTAATAATTTTGCTAAACGCGTGTTCATTTATCCATACATCTGTCTACAAACGGCAGCATGGTGTATAATGCCTTGTACCAGTATTCTTGATTGTGGATTCCATCTTGCACCCGCAATTCACATTTGATGTTGTATTTACGCATTGCCAAGAACAGATCTACGTTTGGTTCCAACAAGAAATCGTCATCACCGACATCGATATACCACTTTACAGTTCTCAGTGCGGCTAATTTCTCTTTAGAGGCTTTCGCCAGATAGGGTACAGGGCGATTGTCATACACAGATTTGCTCGTCGCATATTGTATATCGCTTTTGAAATCTTTACGTTCCGGCTCAGGACAGTCTGTCTTATAAATTCCGCCCTGTGTCTTGTCGCTCATACCAACCCATCCGCTCATATTATAGCAGGCGCTAAACAACTCAGGGTGATGCATGCCATAGGTTATTGTTCCACTGCCACCCATGCTCAATCCGCTGACGGCACGATGTCCCTTGTCACCGATGACACGATATTTTTTCTCCACGTGTGGCATAAACTCCTCAAAAAAGAAAGTCTCATATTTCCAACCGTCTACATCAAAGTAGCCATTGCGCACTTTGTCGGAGTATGGACCACCGGCATTAGGCATGATGATAACCATCTCGCGCACTTCCTGATTGCGCATCTTCAAGTCTGCCACTAGGTTAAGCCTATATTTTTCCCATGAATAGTAACCACCGTGCAGACCGTGTAGTAAATACAATGCAGGGTATTTGTCTGAAGTCTTTGCGTAGCTGTCCGGCAGATAGATGTTGTATTTTACCCAACTTTTGAGTACAGTGCTGTTGATGCTGTCTGTAACTATTTTTCCTGCATAAATGTTTGTGGTGATAACCACGAAGCATAGTAATAATACTGATTTACTCATATCGTGATGATATTATTTGTTGTCAATTTGTTTGAGCAGTTCCCTTACGGCTGTTTCCAGCTGCGCGTCTTTTCCTTCAATAATGTCTTCAGGCGCATTGGCTACTTTAAAGTCAGGCTCCAACTGGGTATTCTCCAAGTAATTGCCTTCTTTGGTTCTGTAGCCTATAATTGGGATGCCGAAAAGCATTGTCGGGTCTTGCAGGTCTTCCCATGATACGGATGTCATGGTGCCTGGTACAGGCATACCTACAAGCTTACCTATTTTTTTGTATTTATATACCCACGGTGTACCATGGGCATTGCTGTAGTTTGCCTCACACTGCACCATGATGCTCGGTTTGTTCCAGCGTCGGCTCGGCATGTCGCAGGCTTCTCTGCCGCGCACCACTTGGGTAAGGTATTTCTCTCCGCTGAACAGTATCTCGATATCTTCGTGCAAACGGCCGCCGCCATTGTTGCGGGTGTCAATGACAATGCCTTCTTTGTCATTGTATTTACCCAGGATGTCACTATAGATTGTACGGTATGAAGCATCGTCCATTGATTTGAGGTGTACATAGCCCAGACGGCCGTTGGACAATTTTTCAACCATTGCTGCGCATTGCTTAATCCAACGCTTGTACAGCAGGTTGCTGATTATTTCGTTATTGGTTGGCAGTACGACCTCTGTCCAGCGTTCTCCAGAGGCGGGGTTGTAGACGCTTACGCTTGTTTTTTTGCCAGCCAGACCTTCCATCACAGTGTAATAGTCACTATTGTTGCTAATGGGCTGTTCGTTTATTTTCTCAATCACACAATTTGCCGTCAGTCTTGTGTTTTTATGGTCGAATGGGCCTCCTTGTATGATTTCTTCAACCTTCATACCTTTGCCGGTGTAGTTCCAATCGTAGAACAGGCCCAGGCTTGCGGTTTTCAGCGCGGGTCCATCCGGATAATATCGTGCGCCCGTGTGAGACACGTTCAGCTCTCCCAACAATTCGCTCAACAGGTCGGCAAAATCAAAGTTGTTGTCAATATGCGGCAGGAATTTACGGTAGTCCTTGCACATGGCGTCCCAGTCGATACCGTGCATGTTGAGATTGTAGAAACGCTTTTTCTCTTGCAGGTATACATGGTTGAACATGTATTCACGTTCAGCTGCACGGTCCAGATAATACTCTGCATGGTAATTCACAGATGAGAGTTTGTTGCCAGCTGTATCCAGTTTCTTCATCGTCTTGTAACCTACACATGCGATGGTCTTAAAGTCTTTGCTGTTGGACACGCTGATGCCTCCGTCGGTCATAGAACCGACCAACTTGTCTTCCTTTGATATGAGGCTGTAACTGTAAATGTTTGTAGCGTTTTTTTCTCTGACTATATAATAAATCTTGTCACCTGCGGCACCGGTGTAGTTGATGATATTGTCTGAGTGTCGGGTAATCCTGACGATACGGTCTTCAATACCCTCCAACTCCATGGCTACCTCAGGCACAGCCTTTACACTGTCTTCTTTCTTTACTTTCTTGTCCTTGTTCTTTTTCTTGTCAGCGGCTTCCTTGTCGGCTTTCTGCTGTTTCTCCAGTTCTTTGCGCAATTCATAATCTTCCTTGCTCAGTTGATATTTGTCATATGCATCCTGATTAACGAAAGCGAGCATCACATCGCTCAATGAGCCCCAAGAGGCATGGCTGCGCATGCCATAGCGGTCAGTGGCAAAGATGACGGCGTTGCCGTCGGCAGTCCAACACGGTTCTTCACTGAAATATCCGCTGCTGCTCACATTGGTCACTTTTCCGCCTTGTGCACTGACTATCGCCACATCGCAGTATGGGTCATGTCTGTTGGTAATGACATTCAGGGCAAACCATTTACCGTTAGGACTCCAGCTGTAGGAGAAACCTCCTGCAGTGTTGTACCATTGCGAACCGTCTGTCACTTCGCGTACCTTCTTTGAGGCCATGTTCAGCACCATCAGTTTGTTGCGGTTTTCAATAAAGGCAAGTTCCTTGCCGTCGGGAGAAAATTGCGGATAAGCACGTTCTATCGTGCTTGAAGGGAGAAGATGCTCTTCTTTGATGACTGTGGCGTTGGCAAAATTCTGGTCTTCTTTGCGGTCGATGGTTGCCTTGTAGAGTTGCCATAGGCCGTCACGCTCACTGGCATAGACCAGAGTTCTGTCATCGCTCCATGTCACTGTCTTCTCGGCAGCGGCAGTGTTGGTGATTTTTTTTGTGGTCGAGTAGTCGACAGATGTCACGAACACTTCGCCCCTGTGGGTGAAGGCAATTTCTTTTCCGTTGGGCGAAATGGCTGAACTGCCCAGTCCGCCATTCACTGTCTCCAGTGACGGCATGGTCTCTTTGTTGTCCTTGACATTGATGGCAACTTTCCTGGGCGTGGCAGAAGGACTGCTTTGCGTGTAGATCTCACCATCGTAGGTATAACATAATGTACCCTGCTTGCTTACAGAAAGGAAGCGCACGGGATGTGTCTTGAACCGTGTTATCGCCTTGACCGTCTGTGGGGATGATAGCGCCATGGAGTAAACGTTAAACGTGCCTCCGTTGCGCTCACTGAGGAAATATACCGTTTCGCCATCTGGTGCGATGACGGGATTACGGTCTTCGCCGCCGCGGTTGGTCAGGTTGGTGTGCTTCTTGGCTGTGATGTCATATTTCCAGATGTCGCGTGTCACGGAAGAGGTGTGATGCTTCCTGAACTTGTCTTCAAGTCCCTTGAGGTCCTGATACAGGAAGTATTTTCCTTGTTTGTCATAATTGACTTTCTCGGCAGGCGTGGCGAGTATTTGCGTTATGGCCCCGCCAGTACAGGGAGTCGAGTAGAGTTCCGTAAACGATGCTCTCGGAAAGGCCATGCTCTTGGCCGGATCCTGTATGCTGGCATTAAACACTATGTTCTTGCCGTCGGGTGTCCATGTTGTAGGAAATTCGTTGTTGGACAATGATGTGATGCGTTTTGCCTCTCCGCCCGTTGACGGCATGACGTATATGTCAAAACTGCCGGCTCTGTTATTGGCGCAAGCAATCTGACGACCGTCAGGGCTCCATACCAAGTCTCTGTTATAACTGCTCCCTGATGTGAGCTGGACAGCCTCGCCACCATGCACCGGTACTGTATAGATACTGCCCTTATATGTGAATGCAATAGCGTCTCCTTGAGGTGAGATAGTTGCATAGCGCACCCACATAGGTGTTTTGCTCCATGCTGACAATGAGAGGGTCAGCATGATAGCCATGATAAAAACTGTTTTCATATGTTTATGATAGTTTGATACCTGCATATGCTGTTCGTTCTAATAAACTACAAAGATAAATAAAAAGATTTGTTTCTGCCGCCCTTTAGATGATTTTATTCGTTCCTATAGCCATGATGTGACATACAGGTGTTATTGCCGCATAGACTCATAAATATACAAGTAAACATCGGCTTCAGTATATTTTCATTCAGTTTGTGTGGTAAAAAAAGTGTTGGTTTATCCTTATATGTTTTTCGTTCCATTGGCTGGAACATACATTCCGCTGGCTGAAACTTGCGTTCTATCCTTTGGAATTTACATTCCATCCTATGGAACGGAAGATATATCAGCAAGAGACAAACCTATGTTTCTTTACCGCTATATTAGTATTTACCCTCTTGAATATGGTAATGGGTGCGTGGTTAGCCTTACGCTGAATCTGTGCAGTCCTCGGCACGGAACATCGGGGGCAGTGGTTTTGTTGTAAAAGTATGCGTTTACGAGGTCAGCATTAATAACGAATGATAATAATCCGTAAATAAATAAAAAATATTCCTTTTTCCTGTCGTATTATGCGGAAGAAAATGTATCTTTGTCAAGTCAAGACAAAATCAGATAGAATTATGGAGACAGGCAAGAACGTGATTATTATTCCCACCTATAACGAGAAGGAGAATATAAGCAGTATTATACATGCGATTTATGATTTGGAGAAACCATTTGATATTCTTGTCATTGACGATAACTCACCTGATGGCACGGCTGATATTGTCAAAGGTATAATGCAGGAGGATGCCTTCAGGGACCGCCTCTTTATTCTGGAGAGGAGTGGTAAACTGGGATTGGGTACAGCCTATATCATGGGTTTCAAATGGGCTCTGGAGCATCAGTATGAATTTATTTTTGAAATGGACGCGGACTTCAGCCATGACCCCAAAGATGTGCCACGCCTGCTTGCTGCATGTCAGGAGGAAGGCAATGATATGGCTATAGGCTCACGCTACATTACCGGCGTAAACGTCGTGAATTGGCCGATGGAGCGTGTGCTGATGAGTTACTATGCCTCTAAATATGTGCGTATCGTCACCGGTCTCCCTATTCATGACACCACTGCGGGATTTGTATGCTACAACCGTAAGGTGCTCGAAGCCATTGATTTGGATGCCATACGTTTCAAAGGCTATGCGTTCCAGATAGAGATGAAGTATACTGCTTACAAACTGGGCTTCAAAATCAAGGAGGTGCCTGTTATCTTCATCAACCGACGTTTAGGAACCAGCAAGATGAGCAGCAGTATTTTTGGTGAAGCCGTATGGGGCGTCATCCAATTGCGTCTGTCAAAAAAGCTGGCAAAAAAGAAATAACACGTGTACCTAAGCACGAAATGCTATGCACTTTAACATACTCTGTCAAGGAGTTAGTCCCGTTTATTAATTGGCTCTACTTCTTCTATGCCTGGCAAATTCCACGTCAGCTGACCAGATGTATTGTCAATCAAGAATCACAGGGCGGAGAGACCGATGGGAAACTCTTGGCGCAACTCAGCGAAGGCAGACGTATCTATGAAGATGCAATGCGCTTTATCGGGGAATTTGATAAGCGGTATACCGTCAGTTGTCGCATAGGGCTGTTTGAAGCGCAGTCAGAGGAAGACGATATTTTTATATATAATAATGGTAAGACAATATGTCTGCCGTGTCTGCGCCAGCAGCATGTCGTTTCGGCAGGAACGCCCAATCTGTGCTTGAGCGATTACATTGCCCCTATTGACAGCGGTATGAAAGACCGCATCGGCGCTTTTGCAGCCACTGTTACGGCAGAGATGGAGCAGACTGGTGCTGATGACCCCTATCTGCACCTCATTGCACAGACCGTTTGTGACCGCCTGGCAGAGGCTGCGACAGAGAAAGCACATCTGAAGGTCAGAAAAGAAATTTGGGGATATGCGCCGGATGAACAGTTGACGACAGAAGAACTCTTTCAAGAAAAATTTCGAGGCATTCGTCCTGCTGTAGGCTATCCGTCGCTGCCCGACCAGAGTGTAAATTTTATCCTTGACGAATTGATAGATATGGCTTCTCTGGGCATTGCAATTACGGAGAATGGCGCGATGAGTCCTCATGCTTCAGTCAGCGGATTTATGTTTGCCCATCCGCAGGCAAAATATTTCTCGGTCGGAAAGATAGGAGAGGACCAGTTGGAGGATTACAGCCAGAGGCGAGGACTGCCGCTTGACAGGATGAAACAATATCTAAGTGCAAATATATAATGTAAACATGCTGCTTCGCATACTTTTTATATTAATCCCGACACTGTTGTTGCCAAGTATATATCTTACATGGCGATTCAGACGCACATTGAATACAGCGTGGCAAAAAGTGTTGGTATTCCTGCCGGCGGTGACTCTGCTCATCATTGGCTTTATCCTGGCGACTAATCGCTCATATTCGCCAAAGGAATATGAAGCTGTAGGGCTGCTGACGATAACCATATTGGTATATGCCTCAATGCTTCTGATTCTCGCTCTTTGCTGTCTGGCAGGCCGTGTTTTTAAGAGATGGGCCAATGTGGAGAAGGCTTTTTGGGGCATCGGAATAGCGTGTTGCATCGTTTTGCTCGGTGTGTCACTATACAGCTATCACTATGGTATATATAAACTTCAGACAACACACGAAGACCTCTATTTTGATGACTTGCCGGAGGCCTTTGATAATTACCGGATTGTGTTCTTCACAGACTATCATCTGGGTACATATGGAGATAAAACCAAATTTCCCCGCAGAGTCATAGACGCTATCATAAGAGAAAAGGGCGACATAGTCCTCTGTGGCGGTGACCTGATAAATTATGACACCAAGGAGATTCTGCCCTTTATACATGAGTTGAAACGCATCAAGGCACCCGACGGAGTGTATACAGTTATGGGAAACCACGATTATCAGATACACCGCAAATGGTCATCACAACTGGCGCAGACCAATAGTGTACAGAAATTCAAGGGCCTGCATAAAGCTATAAAGTGGCGCTTATTGCTCAATGAATCGTGTTTCATCAGGCGTGGCAGTGACAGTATCGCTATTATTGGCGTAGAGAACGATGGTCGGCCACCGTTTCCAGAACTTGGCGATTTACCCAAAGCGTTGCGCAATGTCCCCGACTCACTCAAAAGAAAACCATTTTTCAAAATATTGATTACCCACGATCCCACCCACTGGAGGCGCAAGGTGCTACCAGAAACAGACATACAGCTGACACTCGCCGGACATACCCATGCAGGACAGTTTCAACTGGGCAAATCTTCGCCTGTTGCAAAAGTATATAAGGAGTGGGGCGGATTGTATGAGAGCGGTGACAGAAAACTGTTTGTCAGTAAGGGTATCGGTCAGGCACTGCTGAACTTCAGGTTAGGCGCATGGCCGGAAATAAACGTGATTACATTACATTGCAGAAAATGAGAATACTATACAATGTTTATCAAATTTGTGTTGCACTTCCATTGCTAATATTCATCACATTGGCAACAGCCGTTATTACTATCGTAGGCTGTACAATCGGCAATGGACGCTTTTGGGGATACTATCCGGCAGCGATATGGTCATGGTTGTTTTGCCGTATCCTTTTACTTCCCGTTGAGGTGGAAGGTCGTGAAAACATAGACAGCAAGACATCTTACATATTTGTTGCCAATCATCAAGGTGCATTTGACATTTTCCTGATATTTGGATTTCTCAGGCATCAGTTCCGTTGGATGATGAAAAAGTCACTGGAGAAAATCCCCTTTGTCGGCTATGCATGCAAAAAAGCCAAGCATATTTTCGTGGATCAATCCACACCGACAACAATATATGACACAATGAAAGATGCGTATAACATCTTGCAGGGCGGTATGTCTGTTGTTGTCTTTCCAGAAGGAACACGCTCTAAAACGGGAAAAATGGGAAGATTCAGAAAAGGCGGTTTCCTGTTGGCGGACTATCTCCAACTGCCCATCGTGCCTATCACGCTGGATGGTCCGTTTCAGGTCCTTCCGAGAACAAAAGATATTACATTTGTCAAGCGACATAAACTCCACATGATTATCCACAAACCCATTTTTCCGCAGGAGAAAGGCAAAAACGACATTAACGCGCTGACAGAACAATCATATCAAGTTATTCATAACGATTTACCAGATTCATTCAAATGAGCAGAATAATTTTTATCGTTCTTTTGCTATGCAGTGTCTCGGCATATGCCAAGGATGATTTTATGTACTACAGGGACACTGATAGGATGGGTTACCCGTTTGCAAAAGACCCTGTGGTGGTCCGTTTCCACGGGAAATACCTGATGTACTATTCCGTGCCGCCTTACAGAAATAGCAAGGACCGTGCCTGGAATATCGGCATCGCAGAGAGCAAAGACCTTACAAATTGGGAAAAGATAGGCGAGCTTACCCCGGAGGCATCATACGAGAAAAAAGGATTGTGCGCTCCTGGAGCTATTGTAAGAAAAGACACTATACATCTGTTCTATCAGATATATGGTAACAGAATACATGACGCTATTTGTCATGCTTATAGTACAGACGGTGTCCATTTCACAAGGAATACCACTAATCCTATTTTTAATCCAAAGGGTGAAGGTTGGACATGCGGCCGTGCTATCGATGCGGAGGTATGCGAATACAAAGGAAAATATTTCCTTTATTTCGCCACGCGTGACAAGGATTATAAAATCCAGCAACTGGGTGTTGCGACAGCTCCGTTAAACACGGACTTCAGCCGTGATACATGGACTCAGGCAACAGATTCTTCTATATTGTATCCTAAGCTTCCATGGGAGGGACGGTGCATTGAAGGGGAAACCATCATCCAAAGGCACGGTAAACTGTATATGTTTTATGCAGGCGCGTATAATAACTACCCGCAGCAGATTGGTGTTGCTGAGAGTACAGACGGCATAACATGGAAGCGGCTGTCAGAAAAGCCGTTTCTTACCAATGGAAAACCCGGTTATTGGAATGCCAGCGAATCTGGTCATCCATGCATATTCAAAGACAAGAGGGGTAGGACATATCTTTTTTATCAAGGCAATAACACAAACGGAAAGACATGGATTCTTTCCAAAATAAGAGTTCGCTGGGAAAAAGGAAAACCTGTGTTGTAGAAGTATAGCGCATCACAAAAGGTCACTGACTATATCAGTGACCTTTTGTATCTCTAAACTTAATTTGTTGTATTTACCTGATTATTGTGCAGGAGCTTGCTGAGCAGGTGCTTGCTGAGCAGGAACTGCAGAATTAGTTGCAGGAACCTGATTTGCAGGCAATGTTGGCAGAGCGGAGTTCTGCTTCATGACAACAGATACATCTTGAGACGCAGGTACCATGTAAGATGCGCATACACTTAAAACAACTATGGCTATTGCCAAGCCCCATGTTGTTTTCTCGATAATGTCTGTTGTTCTGCGAACACCCATAATTGCATTTGAACTGGCAAAACCAGATGCTAAGCCACCACCCTTAGACTCTTGAATAAGAACAATAATAGCCAACAGAATGGCTGCAATAACAATGAGAACGATTAAAATATTATACATTTTTCTTTATTTATTTTTGTTTATCTCTATTAATTTCTCCAAAAATCGGATTTGGTCTGCAAAGTAACTATTTTTTTTTGGATTATCAGCACTTAAAGCCCGTATAATTTCCAAAGCACGCTCAAATTTTTGTTGTTTTATATAAATCTGCGCCAAAGTTTCTGTAAAAAACTCTTCTTCCTGGACATCATCTTCGGGTACTTCAATAACATCTTTTTCTTCCAGCGTAATTCTTTGAGGACGTCTCGGGATGGTTGTCTCAATGATGTTATTGCTGTCATTTGCTTCCGCTTCTTCCTGCATCAGGTATGCCATGTAGTCTGTTGTCACATCTGCAGGAATATTGCCTTTTGTTGGACGCTTCTCAGGTTCTGATGGCATATTCTCCAAGAAGTCATCGATAAGCGACAGTGTCCGGTCTTTGTCATCTTCCAAGGAAAGACTGTTTGAGGAAAGTTGTTGCGGTACGATATGATATTTTGTACCTTCAATCATGTCAAACAGCACTTTTCTGTTGTTGAGGAGGACGGCTGAGCGACGGAGTTCCTGTTGGAACATTGGGTTTTTTGTGTTGAACAGATTTCGTAAGAGCAATAAGCGTGCGGTCTGATAATATGGATATTTATCTACCAGTCTTCTCAAAACGCCTACGCTGTCTTCGTTGAGCCGTTCCGGATGTTGTATCCATTCACCTACCTTTGACATTGCTATAATCTCGTTATTTAGTTACCAGTTTGCTACTGTCGCATTGTAGATTTGGTCTACAATGTCTTTTATCATCTGTGTTACAAGTTCCTCCTGTACTGTTGTCAGCTGTTGTGAAGAGTCGTAATCCGCTGTGGCGGAGAAGCGTTGCTCAAAGTCATCGGTATGTTTCTTGTTGTTCACGAAACGGACATTGACAGTGATTTTCAACTGTGTCTGCGATGCAAAACCGCTTGCAGAAACAGATTTGTTTATTTGACTATACTCAACAATTTCACCTGCAAGTTGCAAATCTCCACCTCGTTTCACTTGGCGCAGTTTGGTTTGACGCATATAGGTGTCTTGAAGTTCGTTGTTGAATATAGCGTGCATGGGCATCCATACATATGATGAGCGAATAGGGAAATCTGCAAATTGGATTGTCTTAATTATGTCGTAATTAATAGACGATCCAACCAGACTATATTTGATGCTACACGAACTCAGCAGGAGCATAGCCGCACAATAAATCAAACGAATGGGCATATCCTTTAATCTATTCCAAGCCATACTCTTTAATTTTTCTGTATAGTGTTCGTGGCGATATTTTCAATTCGTCGGCAACGATTTTCTTTTTCCCTTTATGACGGATCATCGCGAGGCGAATGGCTTCTTTTTCTATATCTGCCATGGAGAAGTTTTCTTGTGCAGATTCAACATACTCATTGTTATTGTTTACCAAATGGGAGACAGAAGCAGGAATGCTTTGAACCATTTGAACAGGTATGTTTTGAATATTTGTAACATCTTGTGCAGTGACAACATGCTGCAAATCTATCTCTTTCAGTCGTTCATCCTGCTTAGCAACCAGATTCTTCAAATCTTTTATTTCCTCACGGAGTCCAAATAGGAATTGTATCAAATATTCACGTTCGGTAGCATAGCTGTGCTCTGACATATTATTCATGGATACAAGTTCCGTGCTTTGTTTTTCCTTGAGAATTTCATATTTGTCCAATATCTCTGGTGTAATCTCATGTGTGCCGGATGTTATGGACATATTCTCTGTGATATTTTTCAGTTGGCGCACATTGCCCGGCCATGAATATGCCATGAGTTGTTCTTCCGCCTCTTTGGTAAGCCTCAATGCCGGCATTTTGTACTTCTCGCTCATTTCAAGTGCAAATTTCATGAAGAGCAGAATTATATCGCGTCCTCTTTCGCGAAGTGGCGGTACATGGACAGGAATAGTATTCAAGCGATAATATAGGTCTTCGCGAAAACGTCCTTCCGAGATGGCTTTTGGTATGTTTACGTTGGTTGCGGCTACGATGCGCACATTGGTTTTGCGTATTTCGCTGGAGCCGACACGGATATACTCGCCTGTCTCTAAAACACGCAACAAACGCGCCTGTGTAGGCAATGGTAATTCACCGACTTCATCCAGAAACAATGTACCGCCGTCAGCTATGCCGAAATAGCCTTCCCGTTCGTCAACTGCACCGGTAAATGCACCTTTCTCATGGCCGAACAATTCGGAGTCTATCGTACCTTCGGGTATAGCACCGCAATTTACTGTGAAAAATTTCTTGCCTTTGCGGATACTGTTATCATGGATAATACGCGCAAAGATTTCTTTTCCTGAACCATTTTCGCCAGTTACCAGTACGGATAAATCTGTCGGTGCTACTTGGAGAGCCACATTTAAGGCATGATTCAATTCCTCGCAATTACCAATAATGGAGTAGCGTTGTTTCAGAGATTTTATCTTTGATTCGTCCATTTGTCAGAAATCTTTGTTGTAGCGTGCAAAGTTACAAAATCTATGGCAATTGGCAAAATTGAGTCAGATTCTCCCTTTGGCCTTATTAGAATGTCAAACGGAGCATAACACGAATGCCCCATTTTTTTGCGTTGACATTGTCCATGTATGTGAGGCGGCGCACTGCCTGTACACGTAGTACCTTGAAAATGTTGTGGATGCCGAAATATACTTCGCAATATGGTTTCTTGGGATCCATGACATAGGAAGAGTATTCGTAGTTGCCGTCACTGTCAAAATGCCCTGGAAAGTAGTATAGCTTGCTGTCATCGGGGTTAAGGAAGGGGTTGTTCTTGTCTGTTAATTTTCCCCAAAGCATATTACAGCCTATGATTTCACGCCACTTTAGTTTGCGGAACAGGGGAATACGGTTAAAGATTTTGCCGTTAAGATCCCAGTTTATCATTAGGGAGGCGTAGCGGTCATTCAGGAACTCCATGTTGTCTATCATGTTGAAGTTGTAGGTCTGAACGACATATGAGAGATTAGCCGCGGGCATTATCAGTAGTGGGAAAGGTACTTTGTTCCATTCCGCGCCGATTTGTAACTTTGCATCGATTTTGCCCGCACCGGGAACCCAGATGCGCTTGTAGACGCTTGCCTCTGTCAGATTATAGTTGTAATCTCCACCGAAGAGGCCCTTGAACCCTACGGTATGGTAGAGTTCATAGATAGGACTGTCTTTATTGACCTGGATGCGGCGTTGTTTGGTGTTAGTGTATTTGGCGTGAGGTTGGAAATAGGCTCCCAGACGCACTTCAGACGTGTTTAGTGTTTTTATATGGTTCGTAGTCAGGGTCGATGGCTTCCCTGTTCCGTCTAGTGCTTGATAGAATAATTTTGCTGTGGGTTCGTCTTGCTCATGACGGAATTCCGTCTCCAAACGCAAACCATTGTTATATTCATGCTCATACCTCAGGCGATAGCGTTTGAAATACATCATCTGGTCCACCTTATTCCATTTCAACATCGCAAAGACGTTATCTTTGTCTGTCGGCAGCATTTTGTCGGAAGGCGACATTACATCTGACTGGAAGCTTGCGATGAGGTTATGCATTGGAAACTCGCGCGGTAGGTAGGCTTTTTTGTTGAACGAATAGGTCAATTCTCCCATACCATTCCACCGTTTATCCTTAAAACCGTATGCTATATAGCCTTTTGCAAAGAGGTGTGGATTCAGATTGGCTGTGGTTTGTCCGCTTAAGCGCATACGCAAGCCATTTACGAAGTTACTTGTAATAACCGTATTGACCGGACCGAAATCAAATTTGCTGGGTTTGTCAGGGTCTGTGCTCGTTTCAATGAAATTTTCAACAAATGCTTTCAATACGAGCATGCCTATTCTGAAATGCTTCATGTTCTCAAAACCTTTTACCATGCCGTCAATTGTCTTTTCCGAATTGTTGAGTTTGACCGGACGGTTTTCCTCCCAGAATTTGTCATCGCGCATCATGGCATTCGCCTCTATTTTCTCATTGCCCATAAACTTGAACGTTTTGTCAGGTATCTCTTCTGTGGAAAAATCTGAATACCGGGTGCTCCTGACAACTTCAAATTTTGTGATAAACTCTGTCAGTTTCAGTTGAACAATCATGTTGTCCGCAGATAATATTTGAGCACCTGAAGGCAATGTTGTGAACTCTTGTTGCACTTCAAGGCCTTCAACAAAGTTGACGTCCGATTTTGTTGGAATGTTCAGCATGGCTTTATGGACTCTATATGTTGAGTCGGCGCAGATAAACAGGTATCCCGTGAAACCGAAATCCTGCGGATTGGCGGGAGAGAAGTCCACCTCAATGCATTTCTGGTCATCAACCATCAGCGTGTCGGCTATAAAATAATGGTAGAACGCTATCGCATTGCGACTCGCTATGGGACTAATAAATTGGTATTGGAATAGTCGTATGTTATCCTCGTAGATGTTCACGCCTTGAAAGCAGTCCTCAATCAGGACGTCCATAATGTCCCCCGTATTAAACATTTTGTTTACACCTGCTTCACGTTTACCCGTGATGATGGTTTTTTCTGACTGTGGTTTTTTGCGGTAGATATACTTTGATGTTTCTTCGTGTACCGATACAGGTAATGTGAGTTTTCCGGTCTGTGGGTTGACTTCTACGTGGTCCTTCAAAAACGGCATGTTCTTAAATTTGCCTTCCTCAAAGATTTTCTCTGTGAAATCGTTGATGGCAAACGTGGTCTTGTGGTAAAGATTGTAACTGAAATAGTCCTGTTGCTTGATGTCGTTGGCTTTCTTGGCGGCGATTACCTTTCGCATTAGTGCTACAGCAGGATTTTCTTTTCGCGAATATCGTTGTTTTTTTGCTGTGACTGTCGCGCTTTTCAGTTCTATTGACGATGTTTTTAATTGGATGTTCAGTTCGTCGGTGGTTGAGGCTATCGGGAGTATTTGTCTCTCATAGCCCATATAAGAGAACGTCAATTTCTTTCCAACCATTTTCTTGATGCTGTAGTGTCCTTCCGCGTCAGTGTTGACACCGATGGTGGTACCATCGTAGTGCACATTCACGTATGCCAGAGCCTCACCTGACTTGTAATCAGTTACTTTTCCGGTTATTTTCTGTGCTATGCATACTGTCAATGCAGAAAGCGCAAACAATATAAATAATATCAATCTTTGCATGGTGACTACGATAATAAAATGTAAAAGTACGACTTTTCATTTATACAATCTACACGTTAAATGTTACTTTTTGTAAATTATGTGACGATATATACTAGGCCGTTTCTTCCGGAATGTTTTTTTCTGTTGCTTCCCTGATATAAAGGTAGGAACGTGACGGAAAAATATATGTTGTGATAAGTGTTTTTAGTGTTTTAGGAAATTGTGCTTAATCGGATATGTGCAGTTCAAACGTTAAAAACCGTAAGGGTTGATGCTTTTATAAAAATCATTGATCTTCGCTTCAAGGTTTTCTTCGCCTTTGATTTCCTCTGGGACAAGCTCCATTGCGGTCTTCTCATCTGCTTCAGCGCCTGATTCGTCACCAAGTGCGCGCTTGACATCTGCGCGTAGCTTGTAGGCTGGCACGAAGTCTTCTTGCATTTGTATTGCTTCGTCCAGATATGTCAGTGCTTGCTGAGGATTATCATTGTTGAGGGCTATCCGGGCAAGTTTCAACGGTGCTTCTCTGTTGAACGGGTCAATGTCGATCATTGTTTGGTATGCGTGTGTTGCAGCGGCTGTGTCACCCTGTGTCTCCTTAAGCATGCCGAGTAAGAAGTATGCACCTTCCGAAGCCATATCGTGTTGAATCATAAAATTCAAGTCGGCCTCAGTCTCATCATATTTCTTTTGTTCGTAGCAGGTACGGGCATGCAACAGTCGGACGGAGTTGTAGTCGCCGTTCCGATTCAACAGTGTATTGAGATGCTGCTCTGCTTCGGCGTACTCTTGTTGGCTGAACTTGCATCGCGCAAGAAGAAAGAGCGCGTTGTCATCCTCTGGTGCGATATCTAATGCTCTCTGTGCATTCTCCTCCATTAGTGCCCAGTCTTGCATCTGTTCTGCCGCTACGGCGGCATCAGTAAACAGCTGCGGATTCTCTGGGTTATGCTGCTGAAGTTGACGTAGAATAGGTATGGCTCTGTCTCCCTGATGAAGGCGGATGTAGCATTCAGACAAATTCAAACTTGTCTCAAAGTCTTCCTGATATTCCAGTGCGGCAGACAGGCATTTTGCGGCATAATTTATGTGGCCTATCTGCATAGCGCGGAGCCCGTCATCGCGCAATGTCTCGAAGTTGTATTTGCGTTCGTGTTCGGCTTCTTGCACTTCTTCCTCGTTTATGTCTGCTTCATCTGTATCAGCAGATTCAGCTTGGATCTCATCAGGAGTGCTTCTATCTAATTCGTTATCTTGGTTGACAGAACTATCTGTCTGTGGCTCATTTTGCTGTTGAACTTGGTCTGTTGAACCGAAAATCTTTTTCAAAAAATTCATGAATATCTCTGATGTTTTAGGATTTATAATCATTCTCCCCGGCTATGCAGTGCGGCAATGATGCGCCGGACGTACAGCCGTGTAGTATGTGCAAAGTTAAACATTTAAAAAATATTAATTCGAAAAAAAGAAGCCTTCATTGAGATTTTTATTCAAAATACATTAAATTTGCACTAATGAATAGAGATAATTAACACATAATAGTATTTATATGACGAACTTCAAATTTTTAGGAGCAGTTCTTGTGCTCTTTGTCTTGTCGTTGGGCAGTATCTCTGTTAATGCCGCCCAGCGTACCAACATTATTTTTGATACCGACATGGGTAATGATGTCGATGATGTTATGGCTATGGATTTACTGCTGAAGTATCACGAGGCAGGCAAGATAAACCTGCTTGCAGTCATGGGTAACCGTCAGGCTGAGTCTTGTTGTGCATTCATAGATATGTATGACACATGGTTTGGTTATCCCAACATTCCTATCGGACAGGTCATTAATGGCTCTAACCCGACACCCGAGGAAAAATCATATGCTACAAAAACACTGAGCAAAACCATAAACGGCAAACCCATGTTCAAGACAACTCACAAAGATCAGAAAGCCTATCCTAATGCAGTTGATCTGTATCGTAAGATATTGGCAAAAGCGAAGAACAAATCAGTTGTCATCGTTTCTGTAGGCTTCTCTTCCAATTTGTCACGCCTTATGGAGACAACCGGCGATGAATACTCTCCGCTTAACGGCATGGAGTTGCTGAAAAAGAAGGTCAGCTACATCTCTGTTATGGCGGCAAACTTCTTGCCGGACGCAAAGCCAGAATACAATGTGTGGAACGATGTCCTTGCTGCGCGCAAGCTCTTCACGGAGAGTCCTGTGCCCCTGATCTTCGGCACATTTGACTTAGGTAAAAAGATTTTGTATCCTGGATCCAGTGTACAGAATGATTTCAAGTGGACTGCTTACCATCCTTTCGTCGTAGCATACGAGTCTTACAAGAAGATGCCTTATGACCGTCCTACATGGGACCCGATTTCTGCATTGTTCGCCATTGAGCCGAACATGGGCTTCTTCAGCCTCTCAGAGAAGGGTAATGTGGCAGTGGACGATAAAGGTGGAACGGTGTTTACGCCTGATGCTAACGGTAAATGTCGCTATCTGATTACTACGCCAGAACAAAATGAAAAGATAAAGAATTATTTTGTTAAATGTATATCAAGACAGCCGAAACATTATTTGAAATAAGACGATATCGGGTAACAACAAGAAGGGCAGATCTTTGAGGACTGCCCTTCTTGTTTTATTTATACTTCTTAATCCTATGACGAATATCGTTAATTTCTGAGTATGACATACCGGCTGACTCAGCGCGTCTCAATACATTTAGTGCATCACTCTTGCGATGCTGTCTTGTGAGGAATAAAGCATATTTTTCGATCAGGCCTACGTCTTTTGGCGACAAATCCATAGCTCTTTGCCAGTCATCCTCAGCCTCGGCTTTCCGTTTCATCTTTTCGTATACCTCGGCCCTCGTGACGTAATAGATGCTTTTGTTTGGATAGCGTAAAATTAAACCGTTCATCCTGACGCATGCTTCATCCAGTTTCTCCTGCTGCAACTCAACCAATGCCATGCTGTAAGTTGCACGCTCATCGGTGGCATTGAATTTGAGTATTGTCATGAAATCCTTTTTTGCCAACTCATATTGCCCGTTGTTGGCATAAGTGCAGCCTCGGAAGAAGTATGCGTCATTGTTTTTGTTGTCAAAAGAGAGAACATTACCAAAGTCATTTATTGCCTCAGGGTATTCGCCCAGCAGGAGATACATGCCACCACGCCGGAGGTATGCTTTGACATAGTGGTCATTTTTTTTAATCGCTCTTGTGTAATAATCTATTGCACTGCGCTGCCGGCCTTCACGTTCTTCCAACTGGCCGAGTTCGTAATAGATTTCCACATTACTGTCCATACGGGGAATTGCTTTCAGTGCAGTTTCAAAACGGGCTTTGGCAATAGCGAAAGAGTCATCCTGCAAAGCGTGATACGCCTCCTTAACCAGTTTGCGATAGCGCAACGTGTCTGCCTGTGTGTACAGCGTAGATGAGGATGAGCGTTCGGATGCCGATGCAGACATGATTTTTTTCTTTCCGTCCAAAGATATACGTGCCTGCCCCATTGCCATAATGGTAATCAGTAAAAATGCAGCCAATATCCACAAACGTTTCTCCATATAGATATTCTCTTTAAGATTGCAGTGCAAATTTAACCAAATAATCAAGGAGATAATCGGTTCAATTTGATAAATAGGGTTAAATAACTTAAAAAATCTTCATTGTGCATGTGTCAATTGCGTGACAATTTATTAATTTTGTAATTCATTCTGACCCGATGGCACAAGGCTTGAAACAAATTGTTAATGGGCGCATATTGACATCCCAAGGATGGTTGAGAGGAGGCAGCGTCATAATCAACGGATCTACTATTGTAGAGGTATCTAAGTCCGAATGTATTCCTGATGAAGTTACTACTGTAATTAACGCCAAAGGTGGCGATATTGTTCCGGGAGCTATTGAACTGCATGCTCATGGCGCTGGGGGCAGTGATTTCATGGAAGGTACAGTTGAGGCGTTTCGTAATGCCATCAATACCCACATGCGCCATGGTACAACATCCATATATCCCACACTTTCATCCTCAAGCGTTCCGATGATTGAGGCAGCGATTCAGACCACCGAACAACTTATGTCGGAGGAAAACACGCCTGTGCTTGGGTTGCACTTGGAAGGTCCTTATTTTAATAAGGAGATGGCAGGAGGGCAAATGCCACAATACATCACGCCGCCCATCAAAGAAGACTACGAGATGCTTATTAATAGCACAAGCTGCATCAAGCGCTGGGATGAGGCGCCTGAGTTGCGTGGCTCAGAAGAGTTTGGACGTTTCTGCTCCACACATGGTGTCTTGCCGGCGATAGCGCATACCAAGGCTGAATACATGGATGTCAGTAACGCCTATGAAGCAGGATTTACCCATGCCACTCATTTCTATAATGCTATGACCGGATTCCACAAAGTACGTGAATACAAGCACGAAGGTACTGTTGAGAGTATCTATGCTATTCCCGATATGACAGTAGAGGTTATAGCCGACGGTATCCATGTTCCGCCAGTCATGCTTAAAATTATTTACGATATCAAGGGTGTTGAGCGTACGGCATTGATTACCGATGCGCTTGCATGCACCGATTGCAAGGACCCTACAGCCTTTGACCCCCGTGTCATTATTGAGGACGGAGTGTGCAAACTGTCTGACCGCTCTGCGCTTGCCGGAAGTGTCGCTACGTCCGACCGTCTCATCAAAGTGATGGTAAAAAATGCCGGTATCCGTATGGCTGATGCTGTGAGAATGTCTGCCGAGACACCTGCTCACATTATGGGCGAAGACCATCATGTGGGCATCATCCGCAAAGGTTATGATGCCGATATCACTATTTATGACTCCAATATTGACTTGCAGTTTGTCATGCAAAAAGGCAACATAGTCGTCAATAATCTGTGATTCCGTTATGGGTATTGCAAGTAGGTTATTCTTTTTATTTATCATCTTGTCTGTTTTATCCTCCCCGGCGCAAAACATATATTTGAACGCTGGCACACTTATGAGCAGGGAGAATTTTTACGAGAGCCTGCCTCGTACGTTGAAAGTGAGCAATGATGAAAGCAGTTCTCATGTGCAGGGCGTAGCTGTGGATACCCGGAACGGCTATATTTATTTTTCTTTCACGACAAAACTCATTAAGACAAACCTCTACGGGAAAGTAGTCGGTTCTGTAAGGGGATTCAGTTGTCATCTGGGTTGCATAGAACTGGACCCGGTAACGGGTAAACTCTATGCATCGATTGAGTATAAAGACGATGCCATAGGACAAGGCATTTCTGGCGGTGATGCAATAGACAGGGAAAACACTTTCTATATCGGTATTTTTGATACAGATAAAATTACTTCCACTAATCTTGACGCTGAGCGAAGTGGTGTGTTTACTACGGTCTACCTGCCGGAAGTCGTGAGCTGGTACAATGATTCAACCGTCAATAATGGTACAAAATATGCTCATGTCTATGGATGCAGTGGTGTAGACGGTATATCCTTGGGACCGCAGTTTGGAAAAACTGACGGCGAAAATTTCGTCAATATCGCGTTGGGTATTTACAAAGACAACTCACGTACCGACAATGACTATCAGGTTTTGCTCCAATACAGACTCTCTGATTTGGAGAGATACGCCATGCCGCTTGACCAGAGCCATCCGCACCACAACGGACCGGAAAGTGCGTATAATAGATATTTTGTATACACTGGTAACACAAACTATGGTACTCAAAATTTGGAATATGATTCTTATACGCATCATTGGTTTATAGCTGCATACAAAGGTGGCAAATCAAAATTTCCAAACTATCCTCTTTTTGCTGTTGACGGAACTGTCGCCCCTGTTTACCAGACGCTTAAAGGGTTTAATCCGGAACAAAAAGGTATGATTCTCAGCCTTGCTACAGATGGCACCCTGCATAAAAACTCAGGTGTATACGGCTGGAGTCAGAATGTCGGTTCTGTCGGTATAGAATCTTTAGGTAACGGCTATTTTTACATTGCCACACAAGGCTCATCCGACGGTCTGCAAAATTGTACCATTAAACTTTATAAATGGACAGGTGCGACCGTTAACCCTTTTATGTTGGTTGAATAATCACATTTGGGGCTTCAGGGCATAGCTGATGCCTGCCATTGTCTATTGCCGGATACATGTCGTTTCCGGTGAGGTAACTAATCTCGTCAACCTGATTTAGATATTCACCAGTTTATAGCGGGGAACGAGGCTCTTCATGACAATCCAGCCTACGAGGTAAGCCACTGCGCAGACACAGAAGATGATGAAGTATCCTGCGGGTTTACCCTCAAAACCTAAAAAGCTCAGGTTGGTGTCACCCGAATATACAAACAACCGTCCTGCCACCTGTTGGAAGATGAACGAACTGCATCCTGCCGCCATGCCGCAGATACCCGTAATTGTTGCCGAGGCGTATTTGGGGAACATGTCTGTACCGATACTGTACATATTGGCGGACCATGACTGGTGAGCCGCACAGCCCAGTCCGATGCATATCACGGGAAACCACGGCGAGATAATGCCGAGTGGTTGCGCCAACAGCACCACCAGTGGCACGAAAGCGTATATCAGCATGGCCTTCATGCGACAAGCGTACGGGTCCTTGCCTGTACGCTCCATAAAGATGGCGGGCAGTTTTCCGCCGAAGATGGAGAGCATGGTGATGAGATACAGTGTGAATATCAGTGCCATGCCGAGCGGGTCGGAGGTCTTGATTCCGAATTGTGTGTTCAGGTAAGAGGGTGTCCAGAACAGGAAGAACCACCACACGCCGTCTGTCAGGAATCGTCCCAATGCGAACGCCCATGTCTGGCGGTATGTGAAAAACTGCAGGAAGGACACGCGTTTCTGTGCTGTCTCTGCCTGTGGAGTGGCAGTGGTGTCAAAAGCCATGTCCGCCTGTTTGTCTTGCTCAATATAAGCCAGTTCATCGGCATTGACATAATGATTATCTTGCGGTTTCTTGTAGAGCCATATCCAAAATCCCATCCAGACGAAGCCCAGTGAACCTATGATGACGAAAGCCCATTCCCAGCCCCATTTGGCTGCCAGCATGGGGACGCTCAGCGGGGCTACGAGTGCGCCTATTGAGGAACCTGAATTGAATATCGCCGTTGCGAAGGCTCTGTCTTTCTTTGGGAAATACTCCGCCGTTGCCTTGATGGCGGCAGGAAAATTTCCTCCTTCGCCCAGTGCCAGCACGCACCGTGCGAAGATAAACATATATACGCTGAACGTGGATATTATCACAGCGAAGTCGCCTGTAGCCTTGACCAACTCCATGCGTGATGATACACCGACATACCATTCGGTCGCCACACCGCACAATGCGTGCAAGCACGCACCGGCAGACCATACGCCTATTGCCACAAGGTAACCGCGCTTTGTTCCCAGTTTATCTACAATTCTGCCTGCAAAAAGTTGCGCAAGGGCATAGACAATGGCAAAGACACCCGTTATATTGGCGTAATCCACCTCATCCCAGTGAAATTCAGGCTTGATAAACTCATCCCATGTCAAGGATAGCACTTGACGGTCCAGATAATTGACCGTCGTCGCAAAGAACAGCAGGGCACAGATAACCCATCTGAAACGTGTCATATGATGTTGTTTGATTATTTATGTCACAAAAATAATAAAAAAGTCTATAATTGCTCTAACTGTCGGACAAAATTCCCTGCCAGAAAGACAATTCTGTGCAGTATGACGGATTTGTTTTTGCACGGATAATGTGTGCCGTCATCCCGAAAGTTTTTTTGTTCCAGCCTTTGGAATTTATATTCCAGCCGATAGAACTTACATTCCATGGAATGGAACTTACGTTCCAGCCGATGGAATATAGATGATATCGGGACAGGCTTTGTGACTTGTCGCCTGTAGGCTGTAACTCTGAGAGTGATACTGGAATACGGAAAAAATGCGTAAATTTGCAATATGAATCTGATTGACCTGAGTAAAATATATGCGAAACATCCGTTTTGCAAGGCTTTCTTGTGTCAGATGCGCAAGAAGGACAATGTGAACATTTACTTGGAGAATCTTCAAGGTTCTGCCTCAGCGGTATTGTTCTCGGCATTGGAAGGTATAGACGAGCCTGTGGTGATTGTCCTTAACGATGAGGATGAGGCAGGCTTTTTCTATCAGGACCTCGCCGCTGTCAAAGGTGAGGAGAATGTGTTGTTTTTTCCGAGCGGATACCGCCGTGATGTGAAGTTTGGCAGGACTGACGAGCCGGGACAGATACTGCGCACAGAGGTTATAGGTCGCCTGAGCGGCAATCCCCAAGGGCTGACTGTGGTGACTTATCCGCAGGCGCTGAGTGTGAAGGTGGCATCCAGGCAAGCGATAGAGAAAGACATGTTCACCCTGCAAGTAAATGAGGAGGTGGGGATGCATGACCTGGAGTGCAGGTTGCTGGATATGGGCCTGAACCGCACGGACTATGTCTATGAGCCCGGACAGTTCAGCGTGCGCGGCAGTATATTGGATGTCTTCTCCTATTCACTCGAGTATCCTGTGCGTATAGATTTCTTCGGAGATGTGATAGACTCCATACGTACCTTTGATGTTGAGTCGCAGTTGTCAGAGGAGAAGCGTGACAGTGTGACCATAGCAGCGAAGATGCAAGGCGGTGCAGGCGAGTTGCAGCCGTTTTGGTCTCTGCTGCCGGAAAGTGCCATTGTCGTCATGCGTAATCCGCAATATGTGGAGGATGTCGTCCGCAAGACTTATGACACGGGTTTTATGGAGCAGGCTGAGATAGAGCGCCAGGCAATGGCGGCAGATGACCTTCCGCAAAGCCCGCCGTTGGAAAAAGAGCATCTGTTGTACGACGGAGCTGACTGGAAAGACCATATCGGCCGTTTCCGTAAAGTGTACCTCTCCGGTCAGAAAGATGCGGCAGATGGTATAAAGTTCTTGTTCCAGACAAAACTGCAGCCCCAGTTTCATAAAAACATAGAATTGATGGCGCAATGTCTGGAGGAATATCAATCGAAGCATTACACCATATATATATTGGCTTCCGACAAGGCGCAGCATAAACGCATAGCAGACATATTCAAAGGAATGGAGAAGAGCATCTCGTTTGTTCCTGTAGAAAATGCGCTTCATGCCGGTTTTGTGGATGATGCGCTGAAGATTTGCCTGTTTACCGACCATCAGATATTTGACCGCTTCTACCGCTACAGTCTGCGCAGCGAGCGTGCCAAAGGCGGCAAGACTTCATTGACACTTAAAGAATTGCGTGAGTTTGAGATAGGCGACTATGTTGTCCACATGGACCATGGTGTAGGCCGGTTTGAAGGGCTGGTCCATGTTGAGGAAGGCAATAGTGAGCAGGAGATGATGAAAATAACCTACAGCGGAGGTGATGTGGTGTACGTCTCCATACATCAGTTGTCCAAGGTCAGCAAATACAAGGGTCAGGGTACTGATGAGCCGCGCTTGAACCGTCTGGGTACCGGTGCATGGAACAACATGAAAGAGCGTACCAAGAAGCGCATCAAGGACATTGCCCGCGACCTTATAAAACTCTACTCTGAACGGCGCAAACAAAAAGGCTTCGCCTATAGCAAAGATTCCTACCTGCAACAGGAGCTGGAGGCAAGTTTTGAATATGAGGATACTCAGGACCAGGTGCGTGTGACACAGGAAGTTAAACGCGACATGGAAAGCGATAAACCCATGGACCGCCTGATATGCGGTGACGTGGGTTTCGGAAAGACGGAGATAGCTGTACGCGCGGCATACAAAGCGGCTGTTGACGGGAAACAGGTTGCTGTCCTGGTGCCGACGACGGTGCTGGCATATCAGCATTTCCAGACCTTCAGTAGCCGTATGAAGGACTTTGCCGTGACGATAGCTTATCTGACCCGGGCGCAGAGCGCGTCAAAAGTCAGGGAAATTCGTGAGGGACTTGCTTCAGGCAAAATAGATATCGTTATCGGAACGCAGAAGATATTGGCAAAGAATGTCACTTTTAAGGATTTAGGTCTGCTGATTATAGATGAGGAACAGAAGTTTGGTGTAGCTACGAAAGAGCGTCTGCGTCAGATGCGCGTTAATGTAGATACTTTGGCAATGTCGGCGACCCCCATTCCCCGTACGCTTCAATTCAGCCTGATGGGTGCACGCGATATGTCGGTGCTGCATACACCTCCGGCAAACCGTTTGCCGATACATACGGAAATACATCTCTTCGGACACGAAATCATAGCTGATGCCATAGGTTTTGAGATGAGCCGTGGCGGACAGGCGTTTGTGGTGTGCAACAGAATTGCTTCTCTGCCGGGACTGAAAGACTTGATAGAGAAACACGTGCCTGGCGTGCGCGTTGGCGTAGGCTATGGCCAGATGAAACCCGAAGACTTGGAAAAGGTCGTCTTTGACTTCATCAATCATGAATATGATGTCTTGCTGAGCACGACGATAATTGAAAACGGCATAGATATCCCTAATGCCAACACCATTATTATAGTGGATGCCCAACGCTATGGACTGAGCGATTTGCACCAAATGCGCGGCAGAGTGGGGCGCAGTGGCAGAAAAGCGTTCTGCTACTTGCTTGCACCGCCATTTGCAAACCTGAATGTGGATGCCCGCCGGCGTTTGGAGGCGATAGAAAACTTCAATGAACTGGGCAGCGGATTGCAAATAGCTATGCAGGATCTGGACATAAGAGGAGCAGGAAATCTACTCGGTGCAGAACAGAGTGGGTTTATAGCCGATTTAGGCTACGAGACCTATCAGAAAGTTTTGTCGGAAGCCGTGGCAGAGTTAAAGAGTGAGGAATTCTCTGAACTGTATGTAAAGGAAAAAGAACAGGAGAATGAGCTAAGTGGGGAAGTGTTTGTGCCAGAATGTAACATGGAGAGCGATTTGCCGTTGTTCTTCTCCGATGAATTTATCCCGGGTAACAACGAGAGAATAGACTGTTACCGCCGGTTGGGAACATTGAAGACAGACGAACAGGTGCAGACATTCCGCCGGCAACTGGAAGACCGTTTCGGGAAACTTCCCCAAGAGGCGCAAGACTTGCTTAAAGTTAACGGACTGCGTCGCCTGGGCTGCAAACTCGGCGTGGAGCGCATAATCTTGAAACGGGGACAGATGATGCTTTATTTTGTTTCTAACAGAAACAGTGCATACTATCAGAGTGAGACATTCGGCAAAGTGCTGACGTATATGACACGCAATCCGATGAGAGGTAAAGTCGAAGAGGTAAACAGCCATTTGAGGATGGTCTTGCGCAGTGTGACGACCATAGACGAGGCATGTAGCATACTGACGCAAATAACCTTGCAGAAGCAAGAAATATCGTTATAGGTGTGACAATTTGGTCACATGAACAAAAAGTATTACTTTTGTAATTCTAGAAAATAAAATACACATGGGAAAATTAGTAATAAACTCATACGAAGAGTTTGAGGCTCATCTCGGGCAGCAATTGGGAGTATCTGATTATGTGGAACTCCCGCAAGAACGTATCAACCTTTTTGCCGACGCGACATTGGATCATCAATGGATTCATGTAGACGTGGAGAAAGCCAAAGTGGAAAGTCCTTTTAAGAGTACTATCGCTCATGGTTATCTGACCCTGTCCATGTTGCCATATCTTTGGAACCAGATTATTGAGGTAAACAATCTGAAGATGATGATTAACTACGGTATGGAGAAGATGAAATTCGGTCAGGCTGTTCTCTCAGGACAGCGTATAAGACTGGTAGCAAATCTGCACTCCATTCAAAACCTGCGTGGTGTCTGTAAGGTGGAAATCAAGTTTACGATAGAGATAGAAGGAGAGAAAAAGAATGCATTGGAAGGAATAGCGGTATTCCTATATTACTTTAACAATTAGGCAAGATGAAAAGTGTGCAGTCTGTTATATTCCGTGCCTTGAGTTTTCTCCTTGTCGGCGCGTTGATGGTAGCATTTCCCTATAATATAACTACATGGCTGGTTATCATTATCGGTATACTGTTTTTGATACCGGGTATGGTGTCCATAGCGACATTCTTCAAAGCATATACTCATAAGGATGCAACGCGAGTGCTTTTACCGGTTATCGGCGTGGGCAGTGTAGTGTTGGGCTTACTCCTGATATTGATGCCAGGCCTGTTTACTAAATGGCTGATGTATGTCCTTGCGGCGGCTCTGCTTCTCGTGGGAGTCATGGGAATAGTCAATATATTGCACTTCCGTAAATATGTCGAAATCGGTTGGGCGTATTACGCTATACCGACACTGCTGTGTGCAGTGGGACTGTTTGTGATTTTCCATCCCCTGGAAGTTGCAGCGGATACTATAACGATATTGGGCATCGCCAGCATCGTATATAGCTTGACAGAATTATTGTATGCGATACGTTTCCGCAAGGTTTACCGTCAGATTGCCAGTGAAGGGAAACCTGTAGAAAGTCCGGTAGAGCCCGAAACTATAACGGAGGCTGAGGAGGTGACGGAGGAAAAGACGGACGCACCTGATGCTCCGGTGGAGGCGTCAGAGCCGACAGACACGGTAACGGAAGAAAATATTACAGATGTCGTTGATGAGCAAACAACAGAAGATAACGGCTCAATAGATTTCTCACAAGATTCGCCTCAAGAGGATTAAAACAGAGTATTATCGTATAATTTCATGCTACAGGCGGTCAACGTGACCGCCTGTAGCATTTTATATAATGGTAAAAAAGAGGCTTATGAATGGCGTCATGAATAAAACTTTGTTAAAAACCAGAAAAAAGACAAAGCGAAAATTGTCATTCGGTACGAAGTTTGCACTTTTGTCTTGTAAACATTAAAGATTGTTTAGAAATGAAACAGCAATTTTTTCTAATAGCGATGTCAGCCGTCCTGTTAACGGGATTAGGCTCATGCCAGAGGCAGAGTCAAGAGGATAAAGGCTTTACTGATATGTTTAGCCAGAATGAGAAATCTGTCAAGAAGGTCTCTTCGATAGGTGATCCTCGTCCTGTTGATTTGTCAGGTGCGGCAGAGACAGCAGTTCATGCGGTAGTTCACATAAAGGCTACTCAGGTGAGTAAAACACAGATTGTAGAGAAAGCTCCCGACTTTTTTGATTATTTCTTTGGCAATGGCCACGGTCAGCAGTATAAGATTCAAACGCAGCCGCGCATCGGTTTCGGTTCTGGCGTGATTATATCAAAGAATGGTTATATTGTGACTAATCATCATGTTGTGGAGGGTGCTGACGAGATTACCGTGAAGCTAAATGACGAACGTACGTTCAAAGGTAAACTTATAGGCACCGATGCGGCTTCTGATTTGGCTTTAATCAAAATAAAGGGAGAGGACTTCCCGACAATTCCTATTGGTAATTCTGATGAGTTGAAAGTAGGAGAGTGGGTAATTGCTGTTGGTAATCCGTTTGAACTCAATTCTACTGTTACGGCAGGAATCGTCAGTGCCAAAGCAAGAAGTCTCAGTACGACATCTTCTGATGGTAAGACTCCGGCGATACAAAGTTTCATACAGACAGATGCGGCCATTAATGCTGGCAATTCGGGCGGTGCTTTGGTTAATGCACGCGGACAGCTTGTTGGAATTAACGCCATGCTTTATTCTCCCACAGGTTCTTACAGTGGTTATGGTTTCGCCATACCGACATCAATCATGAAGAAAGTAGTGTCTGACTTGAGGACTTCGGGTAAGGTACAGCGTGCGGTCTTAGGCATCTCCGGAGGAACATTGGGCACAGACCTTAAAATGGACGACAATCAGATGGCTCAGATGCGCTCGCTGATTAATAGGTTGGGTGTCCGCCAAGGTGTGCTTGTCGCTGAAGTTATGCCGGAGAGTCCTGCTCAAAAGGCAGGCATGAAGCAGTATGATGTGATTGTTTCGCTGGGGGGACGTGAAGTGGCTAATTTCACGGAATTGCAGGAGGCTTTGGCACGTCATCGTCCGGGCGACACGGTAGAGGTAAAATATGTCAGGGATAAGAAAATATATACAGTCAATGTCACATTGTAATCGTATTGCAGGATAACAAAAAGCCGCCAAGGAGCAATTTCCTTGGCGGCTTTTACTTTTATTGCAAAGTTATTATCTAATAAACAGCAGCTCTCTGTATTTCGGTAGCGGCCACATATCATCAGCAACAATCAGTTCCAGTTTGTCGATGTGATAGCGGATGCTCTCAAGGAATGGAGCCACTTTGTCATGATAGAGAATGGATTTTTCGCGTGTGTCTTCTACCTTATTGGCTATTTTGCGCGCTTCTATCATCTTGTGTATGTTTTCAATAATAAAACTCGTGTGAGAGGAAATCTTTTTGATAAGCGCCATGTTGTCCGCGTTGATTTTGTCGGCTTCTTCTTTGGGGAACACTTCTGACACTTTGTGTACGTTGTCAATAAGCATGCTTTGGTAGCGTGTGGCAATAGGGATGATGTGATTCATCGCCATGTCACCGAAAACACGTGCTTCTATCTGTATTTTCTTGGTGAATGTGTCCCATTTGATTTCGTTTCTCGCCTCCAGTTCATATTTTTTCATTACATTCATTTTCTCAAACATGGCGACAGAACTCTCTGAGAGGTAGTTGTCGTAGATGACCGGACAGCTTGTCTCGCAGTCTAATCCGCGTTTTTTGGCTTCTGTCTTCCATTCGTCGGAGTAGCCGTTACCTTCAAAGTGAATAGGTTTTATGGTTTTGATGTCATCCCGCAATACCGAAAGGATAGCAGCGTTTTGGTCTGCGCCTTTGGCAATAAGTTTGTCTACACGTGTTTTGAAGTCGGTCAGGGCTTCTGCCACTGCTGTGTTCAGCACTATCATGGCTGCGGCGCAGTTGGCTTGTGACCCTACGGCACGGAATTCAAATCGGTTGCCCGTGAAAGCAAATGGTGACGTGCGGTTACGGTCGGTGTTGTCGATGCTCAGGTCTGGTATTTGCGGTATGTCCAGATGAATCCTCTCTTTGCCTTTTATCGTCTCCATCTTGTTTGACTTGGACTTCTCAATTTTCTGTAATACCTCAGTGAGTTGCTTGCCCAGGAAAGAGGAGATAATGGCGGGTGGAGCCTCGTTTGCTCCGAGACGGTGCTGGTTGCTGGCACTGATGATGGATGCTTTCAAAAGGCCGTTGTGCTTGTAGACACCCATAAGAGTTTCTACTACGAAGGTGATAAAGCGCAGGCTGCCTAGTGCATCCTTGCCAGGCGAGTGCAGGAGAATTCCTGTGTCGGTCGAGAGTGACCAGTTGCAGTGCTTTCCACTGCCGTTGATGCCTTTGAAGGGCTTTTCGTGCAGTAGGCATCTGAATCCGTGCTTGCGTGCCACCTTCCGCATCAGCGACATGATAAGCATGTTGTGGTCTACAGCCAGATTGCATTCCTCGTATATCGGAGCCAGTTCAAATTGGTTGGGGGCTACCTCGTTATGGCGTGTCTTGCACGGTATGCCGAGTTCCAGTGCTTGTATCTCCAGGTCTTTCATAAACTCAGCTACACGGGTAGGGATGGCGCCAAAATAGTGGTCTTCCATCTGTTGGTTCTTGGCGGAGTCATGCCCCATGAGGCTACGGCCTGTGAGCAGGAGGTCAGGGCGTGCAGCGTAGAGTCCTGCATCGACGAGAAAATATTCCTGTTCCCAACCCAGATTAGCTTGTACGCGTTTTACGCCGGTGTTAAAATATTGGCAAACATCTGTCGCGGCTTTATTGATGGCGGCCAGTGATTTCTTCAGTGGGGCTTTGTAGTCAAGCGCCTCACCGGTGTAAGATATAAAGATGGTGGGTATCATCAGCGTGTCGCCGATGATAAAAACTGGTGAAGACGGGTCCCATGCCGAGTATCCGCGCGCCTCAAAGGTGCAGCGTATGCCTCCGTTGGGGAAGGATGAAGCGTCGGGTTCCTGTTGCACCAGTTCCTTGCCGCTGAATTCTTCTATCATGCCACCCTTGAAATCGTGTTCCAGAAAAGCATCATGTTTCTCAGCCGTACCTTCCGTCAGAGGTTGGAACCAATGCGTGCAGTGTGTCGCACCCATTTCAATTGCCCAGTTCTTGATGCCTTCTGCCACTTTGTCCGCCACCTCAAGGTCTAAATAGGACCCGTTCTCAATGACGTCACGTAGTTGTGTGTACACGTCCAGCGGCAGATACTTGAACATCTTCTGCTGGTTGAAGACATACTTACCGAAGTATTCCGACGGTCTCTCGTCAGGAATCTTTACTTCTACGGCTTTCTTCTCAAAAGCTTTTTCCACTACGTTAAATCTTAAATTTGCCATAATAAAAATTTTTTTGCTCCTCACTTTTTGAAGTTGATAAATAGTCGCCTTCAGTGGCGGAGCGAGTTCTTAAATTGACTGTTTATAAATTTTTGTTACAAATTGATTTCTCCTTCAAATACTGTTGCTGCGGGTCCTGTCATGTAGATGTGGTTGTCGTCTTTACGCCAGTCTATGTGCAGTCTGCCACCATCCATCACTATGGTGGATTGTCTGTCAGTCCTGCCTGTGAGTCTGGCTGCCACTGCCACGGCACACGCTCCCGTACCACATGCCAGGGTGATGCCTGAGCCGCGTTCCCATACTCTTGCGCGTATTGTGCTGTCATCGGTTACTTGTGCGAACTCAATGTTGCATCCGTCGGGAAACAGTCCGCTGCGCTCTATGGCCGGGCCGTCCTCTTCCAGTTTGACAGTGTTGATGTCTTCTGTAAAGATGACATAATGCGGACTGCCCATGTCGACAAAGGTTCCTTGAGGCACCTTGACGGACATCTGTCCTTCACCGCCGCTTACCATCCATTTTCCTGCATCTGTAGAGGGTTCTCCCATATCCACGGTGGCGCTGTCCACCATGCCCGTTTCATCGGTGTGCAGCACTATCGTCTTGATGCCGGCCAGTGTCTCTACCGTCACAGTCTTTTTGTTGGTCAGGCTGTGGTCATAGACATATTTGCCCACGCACCTTATGCCGTTGCCGCACATCTTGCCCTCTGAACCGTCATTGTTGAACATTCTCATGCTAAAGTCAGCCTTGTCAGAACGGCCTATTATGATCAGTCCGTCGCTGCCGATTCCTGTATGCGGTTTGCTCCACTTCAGCGCCGCCTTGTCGGGGTTGGCTATGGGGTTGTCGGGCGAGTACACGTAGATATAGTCATTGCCTGCGCCGTGCATTTTGGTGAAACGGATAACTTTTGTCATACCATAGTTTAAATAAAAGAGACCTTGAAGCGCTGACGCTTTCGTCTCTGTATTTACAATGCAAAAGTAATATATTATTGAAATATAAGCAAAGTATTAAATAATAATTTTTTTAGAAAAATTACATTAAAATATCATTTTGGTTTATTTATCTATTGAAAAAATTACAAAATGTAATATTATTGCAATGTTTTATATACAAAATGACATTTTGAGCATTGGTTGGATGCGCAAAAGTGTTTGTTAATAAAGAGTCTGCCCGTAACCAATACTTCTTGCCTATCCGCGGTGGTCAGTGTTGTCTATAGCCGATATAATTGTTGATGTGTCACGATATTTTCTTTGTTCCGTCGGCTGGAATGTAAGTTCCATTAGCCGGAACGTATGTTCCATGGGATGGAATATAGAATTTATCGTGACGAAGTCGCACAACTTCCTTCGATGACCTCAATCTGGATGCGGGATATATGGGTTTGATGTGCGTGGAAATACTGATAATGTTTTTTGATAGAAATTTCCTTTGAATAAGGCAATTTGTGTATTAAACATTACAATCCGGCAACTAAAATTACAAAAATGCAAAAATAAATTGTATAAAAATTGACAAATTAAATAAAACGCTATATATTTGTTGTCAAAATGTAAGATTTAATACAAATAAAATGACAAACTGCAAAATGAAAGGGTTGTATCAAAGCCAATATGAACACGATGCTTGCGGTGTAGGTATGATAGTCAACATTCATGGCAACAAGAGCCATCAGTTAGTGGATGATGCTTTGCGGGTGCTGGAGAATATGAGGCACCGCGGTGCTGAGGTAGGGAAAGACGGTGACGGGGCCGGTGTGATGCTCCAGATACCGCACGAGTTTATACTCCTGCAAGGTATTCCTGTGCCGGAAAAAGGTAAATATGGTACGGGAATAGTGTTTTTGCCGAAAGACAAGCAGCGTCAGCAGGTCATTTTGAGCGTTATGATAGAAGAGATAGAGCGTGAGGGGCTGCAATTGATGCACTTGCGGACGGTTCCGACTAATCTGGGAGTTCTTGGTAAGGCGGCGCTCAGTTCGGAGCCTGATATCAAGCAGGTGTTTATTACAGGGGTTCAAGACGATGATGTGGAGCGCTTCCCGCGTATATTATATATAATAAGGAAGAAGATAGAAAAACGTGTGTCAGACAAGGATTTTTATATCTGTTCGCTGAGCAATACCAATATAATATATAAAGGTATGCTCTCGTCCGTTCAGGTCCGACAGTATTTTCCGGATTTGTCCAATCCATATTTCACGAGTGGTCTGGCTTTGGTACATTCGCGTTTTAGCACAAACACGTTTCCCACGTGGTCGCTTGCGCAACCGTTCCGTTTGCTGGCGCATAATGGCGAGATAAACACGATACGTGGTAACCGTGGTTGGATGAAAGCCAGGGAAAGCGTCCTGTCGAGCGAAGCACTCGGAGATGTCAGACAGATTTCGCCTATTGTCCAGGAGGCGATGAGCGATTCTGCGTCATTGGATAATGTATTGGAATTTTTAGTCATGTCGGGACTGTCATTGCCCCATGCCATGTCGGTATTGGTGCCTGAGAGTTTTAATGACAAGAATCCGATATCAGAAGACCTGAAGGCATTTTATGAATACCATTCTATATTGATGGAACCGTGGGACGGACCGGCAGCCTTATTGTTCAGTGACGGACGTTATGCCGGTGGTATGCTTGACAGAAACGGTTTGCGGCCTGCCCGATACACGATTACGAAAAACGATATGATGGTTGTGGCTTCAGAGGTCGGTGTGATGGATTTTGATCCTGCCGAAGTGGCAGAGAAAGGGCGTTTGCAACCTGGAAAAATACTGCTTGTCGATACGCAGAAGGGCAAAATTTATTATGACGGCGAAATCAAGAACCGGCTGGCCGGCGAGCATCCTTACAGGCAATGGCTGTCGACAAACCGTATACAGCTGGAGAAGCTTAAGAGTGGCCGGCATGTGGAAAATGCTGTTTCTGACTTGCTGAAGAAGGAAATACTTTTCGGATATAGCGAAGAAGACATATCTGCAACGATTGTCCCTATGGCAACGGCTGGTCAGGAACCTACGGCGTCAATGGGAAACGATACGCCTCTTGCGGTACTCTCACATCGTCCGCAACTTTTTTTCAATTATTTCCGTCAGCAGTTTGCCCAGGTCACCAACCCTGCCATTGATCCTATCCGTGAGAATCTTGTAATGAGCCTGACAGAGTATATCGGCCGTGTAGGAACGGGCATTCTGACCCCTGACGAAACCAACTGCAAAATGGTGCGTCTGCCGCATCCGGTATTAAACAACACCCAACTGGATATGTTATGCAATATCAGATACAAAGGCTTCAATACCGTGAAACTGCCATTGACGTTTACCTCTGACCTGCGTTCGTCGCTTGAGTCTTTGTGTAAAAGTGCGGAGCGCAGTGTTGATGAAGGGTTCAACTATATCATATTGACTGACAAAAATGTTGACGGCCCCTTCATACCTTCTCTGTTGGCGGTATCTGCGGTGCATCACTATCTGATATCTGTAGGCAAGCGTGTCCAGACGGCACTTATAGTTGAGAGCGGTGAAATCCGCGAAACAATGCATGCCGCTTTGCTATTGGGTTACGGAGCGTCGGCATTGTGTCCGTATATGGTATTCGCCATACTGGATGACCTCGTGAGGCGCGGGAAAATACAGGAGGACTATATTACGGCGGAGACTAATTTCATCAACGCCGTCAAGAAAGGCCTCTTCAAGATTATGGCAAAAATGGGTATTTCCACCATACGCAGCTACCGTGGCGCAAAGATATTTGAAAGTATTGGCTTAGACGAGTCGCTTTTGCGAACTTATTTCGGTACGGAGATAAGTACAGTCGGCGGTATTGGCCTGGAGAAGATAGAGAAAGACGCAAGGACTTTCTATGAGCAGTCGGCTGACTGTAAGACTGAAACGGAACTTCTGCCGGACTGGGGACAATTTCATTGGCGACGCGATGGTATAAGACATGCCTGGAACCCTGAGACGATTGCTACATTGCAGTTGGCTTGCAGAAAAGGCGATTATGAGAAATATAAGGAGTTTTCCAGATTGGTCAATGAGAAACCTGAACCTATCTTCATCCGTGATTTTATGGAAATAAAGAAAAATCCTATCAGCATAGATGAAGTGGAGCCTTGTGAAAACATTGTCAGGCATTTTGTCACAGGAGCCATGTCCTTCGGTGCGTTGTCAAAAGAAGCACATGAAACTATCTGTCTGGCAATGAATCGTCTCGGGACTCGGAGTAACACGGGTGAGGGCGGTGAGGATGCGGAACGCTTTTACACTGCCGTAGATGGTGTGAGTCTGAGCAGTAAGACTAAACAGATAGCATCAGGACGTTTTGGCGTGACAACGGAGTATCTTGTGAATGCAGAAGAATTGCAGATAAAGGTGGCTCAAGGTGCTAAGCCAGGCGAAGGAGGACAGTTGCCCGGATTTAAGGTAAACGAGGTTATAGCCAAGACACGACATTCTATCCCCGGTATATCACTGATATCTCCACCGCCTCACCATGACATATACTCTATAGAAGACTTGGCTCAGTTGATATTTGACTTGAAAAATGTGAACCCTACGGCATCAGTCAGCGTGAAGCTTGTCTCTGAAAGTGGTATAGGTACCATTGCGGCCGGTGTTGCCAAGGCTATGGCGAATCTGATTGTCGTTTCGGGCGCTGAAGGCGGAACAGGAGCCAGTCCGGCATCATCAATGCGTTTTGCGGGTATTCCACCTGAAATAGGCCTGAGTGAAACTCAGCAGACACTTGTTAAGAACGGATTACGCAGTCAGGTGCGCCTGCAGGTTGACGGGCAAATAAAGACGGGACGCGATGTGGTGATGATGGCTTTGCTGGGAGCTGATGAGTTTGCTTTCGGAACAGCCGTACTCATAGTGCTGGGGTGTGTGATGATGCGTAAATGTAATCTCAATACATGTCCGATGGGTGTGGCGACACAAAATCCAGAATTGCGCAAACATTTTATGGGTAAGGCAGAATATCTCGTGAACTATTTTATGTTTCTGGCGCAGGAAGTCCGGGAGTATTTGGCACAGATGGGCTATAGGAAATTTGACGATATTATAGGCCACACAGAACTTATAGAGCCAAAACATTCAGTGTTGGATCTAAACCGTTTGTTACACCAAGAAGAAGGCAAGCTCCATTATCTAAAGGAGGTTTCTCGCAATATGGACGATATTATAGACAGACATATCATCCGTGTGGCTCAGGGGGTCATGGAGAAACTTGAGGAGGTAAATTTGGATTATACCATTAAGAATACAGACCGTGCCGTGGGTGCTATGCTATCAGGTATGATAGCAAAAAAGTGTGGCAGGGCAGAGTTGCCGGATAATATGATTAATGTGAAGTTTAAAGGTTCTGCCGGTCAGTCATTCGGAGCGTTTCTTGTTAAAGGAGTCTCTTTCAAGTTGGAAGGGGAGGCGAATGACTATTTTGCCAAAGGACTCAGCGGTGGACGCATAGCCATTCTTCCTCCTGTGAGGAGCAATTTTGTGGCTGAAGACAATATTATTGCAGGAAATACAGGACTATATGGTGCCACGAGCGGTGAGTTGTATGTCAATGGTAAAGTAGGAGAGCGTTTTGGTGTAAGAAATTCGGGCGCTGTTGCCGTTATCGAAGGCGCAGGGGACCATTGCTGTGAGTATATGACCGGAGGCCGTGTAGTGGTGCTTGGCGAGACGGGGCGTAATTTTGCCGCGGGTATGTCAGGCGGAGTAGCTTATGTATGGGACAAAAACCATGTGTTTGATTATTTCTGCAACATGGATATGGTGGAAATCAATCTCGTGGAAGAAACTCAGCATCGCAAAGAACTGCATGAACTCATACGGCAGCATTATCTTTACACTGGTTCCAAGCTGGCGCGCATGATGCTTGATGATTGGCATCATTATGTTGAGGATTTTATTCAGGTAGTGCCAATAGAATATAAACGTGTACTCCAGGAGGAGCAAATGAGAAAGTTACAACAAAAAATTGCGGATGTTCAAAGAGATTATTGATTATGGAAAATCCTAAAGCATTTTTAGAAGTCAGTCGTAAGGAAGCGGGTTATCGTCCGATACATGACCGCATCCATGATTTTGGTGAAGTTGAGCAGACACTCAATACAAAAGACCGTCGTCAGCAAGCCTCACGCTGTATGGATTGCGGTGTGCCTTTCTGCCATTGGGCATGTCCGTTAGGCAATAAGGCGCCAGAGTGGAATGATGCATTGTGTAAGGGTGATTGGGAAAGGGCTTATCACCTTCTCTCGTCAACCAATCCTTTTCCAGAGTTTACTGGACGCGTCTGTCCGGCTCTGTGCGAGAAAGCCTGTGTGCTGAATTTGTATAATCATGAACCAAGCACTAATCGCGAGAACGAGGCCGCTATAACGGAGATGGCTTTTCGTGAGGGGTTCATAACTTTACGCCGTCCTGTAAGCAATGGCAGGAGCGTAGCTGTCGTTGGTGCCGGTCCTGCGGGACTTGCCGCAGCCCAAGAACTTAGTCAAAAAGGATATGCGGTGACCGTATATGAAAAGAATGAGAATGCTGGTGGTTTGTTACGTTACGGCATACCTAATTTCAAACTGAACAAAGCTATTATAGATCGCCGCCTGCGTTGTATGGAAACTGAGGGTATTGTATTCCAGTACAATAAAGAAGTAAATGACTTGACATCAATAGCAGCCGAGTATGATGCTGTTGTGCTGGCGACAGGAACGCCTGTTGCGCGTGACCTGAATGTGCCCGGTAGGAATCTATCAGGTGTGCATTTTGCTCTTGAAATGCTTTCGCAACAGAATAGAATTCTTGCGGGAATGGAATTCTCAAAAGAAGAGAGAATAACAGCCAAGGGTAAAGATGTACTGGTTATAGGTGGTGGTGACACAGGGTCTGATTGTATAGGTACCGCCCATAGGCAGGGCGCGAAGAGCGTGACGCAGATTGAAATCATGCCACGACCAGTGGAGGGACCTGATGATCCTCAAAATCCCTGGCCAAACTTTCCTCGTGTCTTTAAGACAACTTCCTCGCATGAAGAAGGGTGTACCCGTAGATGGAACGTCAATACATTGGAATTCTTGGGCGAAAATGGTAGCCTGTCGGGTGTAAAAGTACAGGAGATTGATTGGGAAGCAAATCCTGACGGAGGTCGTCCGCTGATGGTAGAAAAAGGCAAACCTGAAGTTATCAAGGCAGAGTTGGTTCTTCTTGCTATGGGCTTCCTTCGTCCTGAGCATGCGGTATATCCGGATAATGTTTTTGTATGCGGTGATGCTAAGAACGGTGCGAGCCTTGTTGTGCGTGCGATGGCTAGCGGAAAGGAGACGGCGCTGGTGATAGATGATTATATTAAAAACAAGAAATAGTTGTATTATGTGGAGAATATCTGTAAAAAAGCGCTGGATTGTGCTTATGTCGGCTATGACTTTAATAGCTATTATGGGATTATTTGCCGATGAGCCAACTTTTGAATGTGACTTTAGCATTGTCAACGGCGCAGATGTGGCATGGCTGATAACTGCCACCATATTTGTCTTAATGATGACGCCGGGCCTTTCTTTCTTTTATGGCGGCATGGTCGGTGCAAAAAATGTCATCTCTACAATGCTGCAAAGTTTCATAGCCATGGGACTTATTTCTGTGTTGTGGATCACTGTTGGGTTCAGCCTGTGCTTTGGTGATGATATAGGAGGAGTCATAGGTAATCCGTTGTCATTTATAATGTTTGAAAATGTCGGTGCAGGCATATACACTACGCCGACAGGAAAAGTACTCGGAGGTGCAACGATACCGCTAGCCTTGTATGCGCTCTTTCAAATGAAATTTGCCATTATTACGCCATCGCTGATTACGGGGTCATTTGCCGAGCGTGTCCGGTTTTCTGGCTATATGTGGTTTATGATTTTCTTTTTCTTTGCCATATATTGTCCGTTAGCTCATATGACGTGGCACCCTGACGGCTTATTCCTTAAATGGGGTGTCGTTGACTTTGCTGGCGGAATCGTCGTTCATGCTTCAAGTGGTGTGGCGGCTTTGGCAGGTGCTATTTTCTTGGGAAGGCGGCAGCATAGCACGCGCCAGCGTGAGCCGGCTAATATTCCTTTTGTCCTGCTTGGAGCCGCTATGTTATGGCTGGGTTGGTTTGGCTTTAATGCCGGCAGTTCACTTCATGCAGACGGTCAGGCTGTAAAAGCTTTTCTGAACACAAATACGGCTTCGGCTACAGCGATGATGACTTGGATTTTCTTTGATTGTCTGCGCGGACGTAAGCCTTCAGCCATGGGGGCTGCAGTCGGATGTGTCGTGGGGTTGGTAGCGATAACGCCTTCAGCGGGTTTTGTTACGGTGGGCCAGAGTATATGTATATCGTTTGCCATAACCTTAATATGCAACACGGCAGTGTATTGGCGCAGTCATTCCAGTATAGATGATGCATTGGATGTATTTCCTACTCATGGCGTTGGCGGTATTTTCGGAACAGTGCTTACGGGTATTTTTATCAAAGAAGGCTTGTTGGCAGGAACATGGCAAGGGTTTTATGTCTTTCTCTTTCATCTCTTGGCGATTGTGATAGTTTTCGTTTATACGTTCGGTATGAGTTATCTGGGCTATTGGCTGGTTGACAGGTTTGTCCCTATGCGTGTCTCCATGGAGAGTGAAAGGGTAGGACTGGATTTCTCTCAGCACGATGAGCATTATGGACTGGCGCATATTGGTGAAAGAGAGATTGAAGAATATGAGGTACATATAAGAAATAAACATAAAGAACAATAAGACTATGTGTGGGATTGTAGGAATTTTTAATGTGGATGGTTCTGTGTTGCAGATGCGGGAAAAGGCCTTGGCGATGAGTCGCAAGATAAGGCACCGCGGACCTGATTGGAGTGGTATATGGTGCGGAAAATCAGCCGTATTAGCTCATGAGCGCCTGAGCATTGTTGACCCGGAGAGCGGCAGGCAACCGCTATTTTCTCCCAATGGTAAACAGGTGCTTGCCGTTAATGGTGAGATTTACAATCATCAGGAAATACGCCGCCGCTTTGCAGGCAAGTACGCCTTCAGCACAGGTAGTGACTGTGAGGTTATTCTCGCGCTCTATCGGGAAAAAGGTATAGGCTTTCTGGAGGAACTCAGTGGCATCTTTGCTTTTGCTCTGTATGACGAAGAGAAGGATGCTTTCCTGATAGCACGCGATCCGATAGGCGTCATTCCGCTGTATATAGGCCATGACAGTGACGGAACCATATATGTGGCTTCAGAACTGAAGGCACTTGAAGGGCAGTGTGAGTGTTATGAACCATTTTTGCCAGGTCATTATTACTGGAGCGGTGAGCCGGGGATGAGGAAGTATTATAAACGTGACTGGATGGATTATGATAATGTGAAAGACAATGCAGCTAACAGTGAGGATGTCCGTCAGGCCTTGCGATCCGCGGTGAAGCGCCAACTTATGAGCGATGTACCTTATGGTGTGCTGCTCTCGGGCGGACTGGATTCAAGTGTCATTTCGGCCGTGGCGGAGCGGTTTTCGGAAAAACGCATCGAGGACGGCGGGCAGTCGCGAGCGTACTGGCCGCGCCTGCACTCTTTTGCCGTAGGACTGAAAGGTGCGCCGGATTTGGCTAAGGCGCGCCTTGTGGCTGAGCACATAGGTACCGTTCATCATGAGATAAATTACACAGTCCAAGAGGGGCTGGATGCTATTCGCGACGTTATCTAGTATATTGAGACATACGATGTGACAACGGTGAGGGCATCTACGCCGATGTATCTGCTGGCGCGTATTATCAAGTCTATGGGCATCAAGATGGTGCTCTCTGGTGAGGGCGCCGACGAAGTGTTTGGCGGTTACCTCTATTTCCACAAAGCACCGTCAGCACGTGATTTCCATGATGAGACGGTGCGTAAGTTGTCTAAATTGTATATGTATGACTGCCTCCGCGCTAATAAGAGTCTGGCTGCATGGGGCGTTGAGGGTCGTGTGCCGTTTCTCGATAAGGATTTTCTGGATGTTGCTATGCGCGTCAACCCGTCAGCGAAGATGTGTCCCGGATCAACGATTGAGAAGAAGATCCTGCGTGAGGCATTCAGCGACATGCTTCCCGATGAGGTGGCATGGCGTCAGAAGGAACAGTTTAGCGATGGTGTAGGCTATTCGTGGATTGACACATTGAAAAACATTACGGCTGAGTTGGTCACAGATGAGCAGATGACTCATGCAGCGGAGCGTTTCTCGATAAATCCTCCGCTTAATAAAGAGGAATATTATTACCGTTCTATTTTTTCCGAGCATTTCCCCAGCGATTCTGCTGCTCTCAGTGTGCCACAGGAGGCGAGCGTAGCCTGTTCTACGGCCATAGCCAGAGAGTGGGATGAGGCTTTCAAGCGACTTAATGATCCCAGCGGGCGTGCCGTGGCGGGCATCCACGAACAGGCTTATTGACGATAGGAAGCCGGATGAAGTTTTTTGAGGGGATAGTGCTTACCGGTTATCGGCGCAACGCTTGAGGATGTCGGAGTAGGCGTCAATGCGACGGTCGCGCAGGTAGGGCCACCAGCGTCTTACGGTCTCAGTGCGTCTTAGGCTTATTTCTGTAACGGCCGTCTCCTCTTCATATGTGCTTGCTTCATAGAGCAATTCTCCTTGCGGGCCGGCCACAAAACTGTTGCCCCAGAATTCGATGCCTTGTGACGCATGTTCTGGGTGAGGTTCAAAGCCCACACGGTTGACACTGACTACGGGTATGCCGTTGGCTATGGCGTGACTGCGCTGTATGGTTATCCATGCGTTGCGCTGACGTTGCTGTTCTTCCGCGTCGTCAAGGGCGTCGTAGCCTATGGCTGTGGGATAAATCAGCAGGTCTGCCCCCTTGAGTGCCATGATGCGCGCGCCCTCGGGGTACCATTGGTCCCAGCATACCATTACACCAAGTCTACCGAGAGAGGTCTGTATCGGCTCAAATCCGATGTCACCGGGGGCGAAATAGAAATTCTCATAGTAACCCGGGTCATCGGGGATATGCATTTTACGGTATTTGCCAGCTATGTTCCCGTTGCTCTCAAAGACTACAGCGGTGTTGTGGTACAGTCCGGGTTGGCGACATTCAAAGAGAGATGTGACCAGCACCACGCCATTTTCGCGTGCGAGTTGTGCGTAGTAGTCCGTGGCCTCTCCAGGTATCGGTGCGGCTATGTCGAATGTGTTGACATTCTCGGTCTGGCAGAAATACAGACTGTCGTGCAATTCTTGCAAGACGATGAGTTGGGCGCCTTGCCGTGCGAGTTGGCTGATTTTCCCGGACAGTCTGTGGCGGTTGTCGCTGATGCCTGCCGTGTTGTGCTGTTGTATGATACCGACTTTGATGATTCTGGCGTGCATAGTTACTTGTTTATGATGCAAAAGTAAGAAATATTTATTTAATGACGCTCACCGGATACTGCATTGTTGAGCAGTGCAAACTGCCATGTTGCCTGATGAGGGCGCAGCAGTCAATACCCTTGACCTCATATTTTGGGAAAATGTCTTGCAGTGCCTTCAGCGCTGTCTCGTCATTGTCCGATTGTCTGTAAGTCGGCACAAGAATTTTATGGTTGGTTATGAGGAAATTGGCGTAGGTGGCAGGCAGACGCTCTCCGTCGGCGATGATTGGTTCAGGCAGCGGCAGGGGGACGAGGTCGTAAGGTGTGTCCTGAAGGGTTCTCATCTGCCTGAGCTCCTCTTCCATGAGGTGTAAGTCCGTGTAATGCTCGTCGTCTTGGTCTGTACATTGGGTGTACGCTATGGTGTTGTTGGGACAGAAACGGGCAAGGGTGTCGATATGCCCATCGGTGTCGTCACCGCAGAGATGGCCGTGCTCAAGCCACAGGATGCGCTGTATATGCAGCAGGTCTTTCAGTTTTTCTTCGATGTCTGCACGGCTCATACGGGGATTTCTCTCTTTGTTGAGCAGGCAGTGTGATGTCGTCAGGACGGTGCCTTCTCCGTCGCTCTCAATCGAACCGCCTTCAAGTATGAAATCCAGACAGTCATTGTAATTGCCGTTGAGCAGTCCGCTGCTGTAGAGGTGCTTGTTGATAGCATTGTCCAGACGGGCCTCAAATTTATTTCCCCAACCGTTGAAACCGAAGTCCAGCAGTTCCGGTGAACTCTCGTTGATGACAGTGACAAAGGCATGGTCGCGTGCCCATGTGTCGTTGGTGGGACATGGGAAGAAGGTAATGTTCGCCAGAGCCTTCTGCGGCAATTTTTGAGTCAGCAACTCTTCAACCGGTGCTGTGTCGGGACATACGATAAGCAGTTTCTCGTCCGTACTGATTTCATATGCTATTTGTATATAGCATGCCGTGACTTCTTCAAGCATATCTCTCCAGTCGGTATCCGTATGCGGCCATGTGAGCTGCACCCCGCTTTGCGGGAACCATTCGGACGGAAAGAAGGAGCGCCTGCGCTCAATCCTGTCAACGACGCTTTCATTAACCTTGAGTTGCAGGGTCAAGTCGTTGATGCTTGTAGCCGGTATCTTTGAAAATATTCCCATATGAAAACGCTTGTGATTCCAAGTGCAAAGATACATTAACCCGAAGAGTGGTACAAACATTTTGGATCAAAAAAACGATTGACGTGCTTTGAAAATGTGGCTGTTGCCTTCTTTTTTGGAAAGCGCTGATAAATAACTGGAAAAATTTTATGCTGGCGGGAGTTCCAGTCCTTAGTTTATCGTATAAAAGTCGTAACTTTGTACAGTTAAATGTGCTGTGGACAATCTCCGCGACATACACGGGCAACAATGATGTCCTCCGTACCATAGTGATTGAATAAAAAATATAACGACAATGAAAAAGAATCTTTTCAAACTTTGGATGCTCGCTCTGCCGATGCTTTTTGGCTTGGCATCGTGTAGTGATGACCATGCAGACTCCAACCCGTTGGCCACACAGGTAAGCGGCCTGTGGTGGTCGCTTATTGACCAGGATGGCACCATTCAGGACGGCCAAATTGCCTATACCCGCATAGGGCAAGTCTTATGTTTCAAAGAAGACGGCACGGGCTACGGCATAACTTTCTACTTCAATGATGAAGAGAGTGACCCTATTGAGATCATAGGTGGCGAGATGATTTCTCCTTTTACTTACACCAGTACGGCCGATGGCTCGATACGTCTGCATCTTGATAACGGGTATTTTTTAGACCCTGATTATTATAAAGACATGACGTTGACGTACACAGACGGTGCTGTCACAGCCAGCACCAAGGGCTTGAATTTCATTCTTGAAAATGCTGGCAGCGCCATGGCTGCCAAGATTCAAGAGTGGGACTACTCGGCTAACGGAGGTGCTTCTGCCAAGAGCTATAACCCCAATGACGTTGATTTTAACCATGACACATGGCGCGAGCAGGAGGCCATCTATCTCTACGACGGCATCGGTCCTGAAACCGATGACCGTGGCAAGAAGGGCTACACGCTGGTGAACCTGCCCTGGTATAAGGGTGGTGTGGTCGAGTCAAATCTACCCATGAATTTCTGTGATAATATTACTCCGGAGAACGGTTGGGACCTGGTGATGAACTTCTGCGGTGACAATTCGACGCGCAACGCCAACTTTTTCGCTCTCTACAACAAGTGGACGGGTATACTCCGTATCTTTACCTATGTTCCTCAGGGTTTTCAGGCCGGTAATGACCACATGTGGCGCATCACCACCAGCGGGCAGACGGCTCTCTATCAGGGGTTGCCCTATGGTGTGCCCATTGACATGACGCCTCCCGCTCCTTCAGCAATCAACCTTGACATAAACGGAGCTACACAGTATGTGTCACCTTGGGCGGAGAATCGTGCCTCTGACGGCCTCCTTACCCCCAATGCCGGTTGGTGGGCCTTTGACATGGATATGTCACAGTATCGCCCGAATCTTGACATCAGCAACGACCATATACGCCTGCAGATGTGTTCGTGGAATAAGCAGCAGGCTTCGTTCATCAGTACTCTTACTGCCAGCCTCGACGGTTCGTTCAAGGGTGACTATAAGGTAACCGAGAACCCTAAGGCCTCCACCATGCGGGCCACGAGTCAAGGTCTTCAGGCTGCTTTTTCAGCAGCGGGAGTATTCCTTAATATTGCATCCGGACAATTCGGACTCGCTGCCACAAGCATGAGCAGTTTTATTGACCATGCATTCAACTGTGGTATGGAGGCCGGCGGCATCAACGACAAGCAGACATCTGTCAGCGGTACTATCAATCTTACGATGAACGGTAATATTGACACTCATGGTCTTATCAGCGGTTCGTCACCTGTTGTGGGCGTTTCGTCCCCGACTCTTCCTGTCAGCAAGTTTGACACCAAAAATACACTGCTCGGCAAGGGCGTTTGGAATCTCAAGACCTCGCCCGTGGTGTGGCTTACCAGTGCCAGTGCCAACTTTGATATCTTAGGCAGCTATTGGCGTGACAAGTATCCTGATATGTACTATGAAATAAATGACGGTGGCTGGAGATTCTGCAGTCCCAACAGAGCGTCGCTCTATTTCTTTGATCCGAGCAGTGTGGAGGTGGAGCTGAACCCCGACCTCTTTCCCGCAGCCGACATAGAATATACGCAGGTAGATGCCTACTGTGTCAGTAGAGCCGACAACGGTGTGCGAGGCACGGACAACTATCGCAAGGCCTTCGGACTGCAGCCGCGTTGCCAGGGTGGACGCTCTGATGCCACAGGTTATACTCAATATACATTTGGTATTAACAAGGAAGTTCTTTCCGAAAACCGCTTGTCATGGCAGTTGGATTTTGACAGAGGCGCCCACGCCTACGACTTCTTCTACTATATGGATGAGAAGCCTGAGTACTATAGCTATCCTGCGATTGTCAGTAGACCGAAGTATGAGGGCGGATATTATAAAAATGGCTACTATGACGCTGTTGTGGGCAGTGGGAAAACCTCTGCCATGGCTTTTGAGCCTATGGTGCTCATAGATGGCATGCGCAACACTGAGGATAATATACTGCGCATCCCCGCTCTTGAGGTGATGGTGGCTGTAACGGTGAAGTTGCGCAGCAAGCAGAATCCGCTTGTCTATGTACGCCATTATTTGCCTGAAGTCAAGCAACTCTGGGTCGGAACGATGGGAGGTTACGATTTGTCCAAGGGCTACAGCAGCGTGTGGCAAAACCTTAAGGCCCGTCAGCCCAAAGGCTCAGGCCTGAACCGCCAGTCACCTGTCTATGACTACGAGATGTTGCGCATCGGCAAGCTACTCGAACACCTCCACCCTGATTTTAAGGCTGAGTGACACCGGATGACATAGCGGGCGCCCCCGATAGGGGGGCTGTGAAAAAGCACCTTTTTTCAAAATAATTACAGGACTTGTCTGCAAATTAAATACATCTCCTTCATTAGCATAAGACTAATGATGAATATGCGCTATGAAGGAGCTGTATTTATTGATGCCTTTTTTATCTGATTCCACATGTGTCTCCATCTATGCCGGGAGCTCCCCTCTGGGCTGCGAGTGGGGAATGAATGTGTTAAATTGCCATCCTGACATGGTACAGAGCAGTACCATATAAGTTTTCGACAATATGGATAGACGGATGCAGATATGCCTGTTGCCGTCTGCCGCGATATATGTTCCGTTCTATGGTGTGGAATGTAAGTTCCGTTTGATGGAACTTACATTCCGTTGGGCGGAACTTACATTCCAAAGAAAAGAAAACTTATCGCGATGAAAAGGCAGTTTGTTCTCGCGGAATCCGCATCACATACCGCCATGGCTTCATCATGTAACTTGACGACAGACAGATTGACTTCAGGCAGAAAGGTATGAACATCGTCCACGATAAAGACGGCATAGTCCCAAAAGTGCTGGTGAAATAACATTTGTCACTACATACGCAAAAGTGTGTTGACATGATGGTTATGTAAAAAAAGTGTGGTAAAATTTGTGTGTGTATTTTTTTTCATAACTTTGCGCAAAACAATATAACTTATCAACATAACAAAAAACGCAATCATTTTAAATCACAAACAATTATGAAACATCTGAGATTTATCGCATGCGCCATCTTATTATTTGCATGTATGGTTAAAGGAAACGCGCGTATAGCATACTGTCACACAACAAACACTGTGGTGTATTGCGACCAGCTTGTCGTTCCTGCTGACAATTTCGTGGAAAATGATACTATATGTGATAGTATCTTTATTAACCCTATTAATTTATCCGACTATTTGATTGAGGGTGAGACCTACAGGATAAAAGTTACCCATTATTCTGGATATAATGACTATCCCCTGAGCTATAACATTTATGCAACATACGCCTGTGACCTGGATTTGGGTAGTGAGGACTTGGAATTGCTGGATTACATTGACTACGGTTCACTGGTGGACGAGAACGGAAACGGATTGCATAACATCGCAGGAAGTATTCCCTACAACGAGGATGACATAATGGGAGATTACGAACAGGATGAGTATGCGGCCATGATATATCAATATGGTCTGCATTTCATCTCCAACGATGTTATTGACACAAGACCTATCACGATAGAAATCTACAGATTGGGGGAACCAGATTCTCCTATTGATCTTCAAGTTTAATTATTATTTATATTATTGTATAGCACTTCCGAAAGATGATTAGAGTATTCAAGATTATTCTATTGCTCACTTTCCTCTCGATAGTGATTATTTCCTCAGGCAAGGGATTAAGCTATAGTTATAATTATGTTAAAGGGTATGGGGTGGTAAAAGGAGCAGACTATACTGTAAAATATCTGCACATACCTGCTTATTGTAATTTCGGCGGCCGTTGTTTGATAGCAGAAATAAGCGATTTTGCATTTTGTGAATACAGAAATCTTTTGTCAGTGACTTTCGACAGTGCAAGTTGTCTGGAAATTGTTGGAAGTTGCGCATTTGCCAACTGTTCCCGTCTGACGACAATCGTGCTTCCCGACAGCGTGGCTGAAATCAAAGCCAGCGCTTTTGCCGGTTGCACGCGACTGAATGTTTTTCGGATACCAAAAGCATTAAAGATTATCGGTGAGGGAGCATTCCGCAACTGCACCAATCTGACGGCCGTGGAATTCCTTTACGGTGGTTTGAAAACAGTGGGCTATTTCGCTTTCTTGAACTGCTCCAAACTGACAGAGATAGCTCTCCCGTACACCGTGACGACCATCGGGAAATACGCTTTCATGGGTTGTTCGGAAATGACCTCGTTCAAAGGGTCCGGCTCTTCAGCCTTCGGCAGGTTGCCGGAGGGCGTGTTTGCCGATTGCGCGAAGCTGCGGTCGGTCACCAACATCCCATATGTGGTCGTCGTGGCCAAGCGGGCGCTGC
>CACXEH010000007.1 GCA_902766625.1 uncultured Bacteroidales bacterium
CAATGGATGGATAAGCGGAGAGCAAAGTATCTCCCACGTGCGGCCATCGTTCAGAACTTCGCCATGATGCGCACGACGGCGCTCTTTTTCAGCAGATTCTTCTTTCATGAGTGCTTTTATGATTGCTTTTATCGTTATATGGTTTCACAATACGGCAAGGCCGTTGAAGGTAGCGTTGTCTATGGCTGATACCGCACCTATGTGAGACAGACTCGTGACTCCGGCAAGGCTGTCACGCACAGCAGGCTCCATGAGGTCAAACGAGCGCGATATCTGACCGCCGAACAACAGGCACTGCACACTATGCTCACGCAACAGCGGTGCAATGGCTTCGCCGACGATTTGACCGGCCTGACGAAAGGCTTCCCCCGCCGCCTTGTCACCCTGACGCGCCAGTAAGGACAACGCTTTGACGGTCAAGTCAGAGGGCGTCATACCGCCGAGGGATGTATAGAGACGCAACAACCCCCTCTTGGAGACAAAGTCCTCGAGAACGCCGCCTCTGAAAGGAAGGTTGTATATGGAATACAGCGGCGAGCCCTCGGGCGTCTGCAAGATTTTGCCGCCGACTTGCATGGCAAAGCCCAAACCCGTGCCGAGCGAGACTAACGCGACGTTGGAAAAATCCTTGCCTTTCCCGGAGACAACTTCACCCAGCAACATACAGTTGACATCATGGATGAAACGCAATGTCACACTGTCGGGCACAGCGGCGACGCTGCGGAATGTCTGCCCGTAAACTGAGGCAAATTTATGCTTCATCAAGAATGTGCCTGTGGTATAGTCAAAAGGTCCGGGCATCGCGACGGCGATATGGCGGACGGCGCCTGTGTTTCCCACCGCCGCACGCAGGGAAGCGGTGATGTCGCTTGCCGGGCCTTGCGAGTCAACCGGTACGCTCCGTCCGTCGGAGCACTTGATGAAAGTGCCGCCGACATCCAACAATAGTTTGTCTGCTAATCCCGTCATGGTTTCTTACGCGGGGTCATCTTGATACCCGTCACGCAACATTGTCTTGTGGACACGTATCGGTTCTTTTCCGAGATTCTCTATCACATATTTCCCCATGCTTGCCGGAACGCAGGCAATCTCCATGAAGTCCAAGTCAAAGAAACGCTCCGGATGCTCAACGCTCTTGATACGGATACGCTCGCCGTCCACCAGCGTCAAGACATGGAAACGGTCGCCATGGGTGTCTTGCTCACATTGTTTCTCAAATTCCAGACGGCGGAGAGAGAAATATACCTGGGGATTCTCTCCCAATATATACTCTTCCCAGCCTTCGCCCGAATCAGTCAGCCTCGGCTCCTGCACGATATACTGAGGACTTTCCGGGTCGTGAATAACTGATTTCCGACGGTCCTGGCGCACATTGAGCTCGCCGAGATAAGTGTGAATAGGACGTTGCTTGCCGTCAAAATCAAGACGAAGATAGTCATACATCTTATAGGTGTAACTGCCTATTGTCAAAGAACCAATCTCAAGGATGACCTGGTTGCGGCCGCTGGAGTGAATCGTTCCTGCGGGAAGCATGACTTGCAAACCTGGTTTGGAATCCTCGTAACTGACATATTTCATATAGTCGCAGGGCTTATGATGCACGTCAGCCTCTTCTATCTCCTTAAAGAACGCGGGGATATCGGCATCATCACGGAAACCGATAAAGGTCTTTGCTTCATGGCCAGTTATGACAACGTAATAGCTCTCGTCTTGACGGCCAAACTCATTATAGTTTTTTATATTGAATTCACCACCTGAATGGCATTGAATAGACATGTTACCTGTAGAATGATAGCTGTCATCCCAATTGAAGCGGATGGGGAAATAACCTTTGAATTTGTTGACACAATCTTCGCCCATAAGATTAACGCCCTCTTTGTGGACAAATGAGCAGTAATTGATATCCAACATATTATCTCCCGCCTCAACCAAGACACTTACTTCCATGGGGATGAAGTCGAACACCCATGCGGCATTTCTCATCTTATCAGGCAAATGACGCTGTTTCTTCATATATGTGCCACCCCACACACCTTCCAGATAACACGGCTTGGCACGGAACGGATATTTCACAAGCTGAGCACATATATCAGAGAATACCTCAAAAGGCATCATCTGGAGATTCTTGTTATCGTTATCTATAAAATACCAATCTGGAACATTGTTCTGCCACAGCTCTTTGCGGCTTTGCACAGCATTTTCAAAATCACAATAGTAACAGCGACGGATAGTGCGGTTGATTATGCCAGTGTGTTTCTTGCCCAGATTAGCATATTCGCCAGCCCGGATGCGTAGCATAGATGTCTTTGGCGTGAGATCGAAAAAGCACTTGATGTCATATAATGCCCTGAACTCTGGTATCAGTGAACCATAGCCATATACTGCGACAACTGTCCCCGGCTGTTTCAATGCGGGAATTTTTTTCTGAAAGACTTCTGCCTTGACCTTATCTATCAAACCTATATATCCGCCTTTGTAAATTTTTCCATAAAGCAGTGTCGGGTCAATTTTAGTGTCCCAAATAAGCAAAGGGTCAATCATATCGTCAATCTCTCTGCCTGATTTCAGTGTGGCGGCATTAAAATCTATAGACGTAAACTCCAAATTTAATATCTCACACTCTCTTGCCAGCAAATTGACAAACAATGCCCATTGCGCAGTAGCATATCCGTCAAAAGCGATAATCATTCCTTCTTTTTTTGCTTTCTCCGCAAAAGTTGAAACAAAATTTTTAGCCACCGCAGGCGTACCTCCAGAAACAATAGAATCTATCGTTTTATGAGATAGTTCCGGACGATTGACCGGCTTCGGGTCATCATACGGGAACGGGTTATACATGAAACTCATACGTAATTATTTAATATAATAAAATTCAAAATTCATAATCTTCGCAAATGCTTCCAGTTCTGCCACGTAATCGCCGTCAACAACTCCATAGTGCTGGGTAGCCCCTATTCGGAGTATTTGCTCAAAGAGCTCTTTGACAGGAACTACAGGACGGAAGATACTATGTGTATATGTAGCCAGCAAATGTTTTCCCGGCAGAGATTCAGCCTTAAAACATATAAGTTTGTAACGGCCACTCTCTTCAAACAGTCCTGCAATGGTCTTCATGCCCGGACTGATGCGATACCATGCAAACGGAGCGCCGGCATATTTCCATGATGTCTTAGCGAAACGCACATCACGCGAAATGATCACATTTTGTTGCCATTTTGGATCATTATGATCATTTGGCCCCGCATGGCCACCGGCGAAAGTACCATAATCGTCTTCTATATGGAACGGCTCTAAAAAATTGATATTCTTACCTGTCAGTAATTTTAGAACATAAGTTATCAGACCTGCGCCAATATCTGCTTCGGGAACAAGTACGGAAACATTTTCATTGAACCACTGAGGATAAAAACCGGCACGGCAACCCGCAGTCTTGAAGGTAGCTTGGTCTATATCGTTATACACAAACACATCAACATTGTTGTCACGAGCCATATTTTTGATTGCCAGCGTTGCTTTAACACATCCTATAAATTTGTCGTACTCCACATCGTCCATCATTTGGTATTTTGAAGTCAACTCGTCAGCATAATCTTTCACTTCCTTATCCGACAAGTTGGTGATGTAATCACCATAATCAGAATAAGGTAGATAATGGATTTCTGGACCTATTTTCGCAAAGAGGTCATAGTTGTCAAAATATGTAGACCACATTGCCTCATTCATGTTAGCCATAAGACCTACTGCTGATAGACGCAAGACAGCACGGGCATGTGCGGCGTTAGCGAAAACGCGTACCTTCTCAATTACTTGAGAGCGTGTACCAGTAACTGTAGTGACGCCTTTCCGAGGCACACGACGGATTGAGCCAGAAGCCTCCAAAGAACCTACCAGGGTACCAGCGCAAAGGTAATCTATAAAGTCATCCTCATCTAATGTTGTCTCAAATGTCATTTTATCTTTTGCGACATTGACAAAAATCATTGGAACCTCCGGCATATCGCGCAGGAAACGAATCCAAGCGAAATCCTCACTCCATGACAAAAACTCCGCAATAACAAAATCCACCTTCCCGTTAAAAAATTGACTAATTGCTTTTTCAGCATCCTCGCGTGTATATGTGATACCTGGAAAAGTAACATCAAGAAAGTCATAACCTGAAATAATCTCGTTTACAGCTTTAAGTTTACGCTCATGATAGGTGCCGCGAAGAGGACCATAGAGGTCTTTGAAGCGAGGCGAGGCTATAAGGAGCAAGCCCGCTTTAGGTTTTCTCAATTTATCAGTTTTGTCCATTTTTATTTTTATTATAATCTTTTTGATAGCTTGTATAACTTATAACGAACATCATGACAGAACAAACAATCCACACAATGCCTAGTACAGGAAAAGTTTCTTTAAGACTGCCGAGATTCTGCTTCATGGCTCCCAATATGACTGGTGCCAATGCACCGACAGCAAAGCCAGTCGTTATCATTGCGCTGGAGCACGAGGCGTGAAGTCTTGGAGGTGTCACATCGTAAAGAATGGTATATGTCTGCGCATCAAAGAATGCTCTGAACAGTCCCCAACCTGCAAAGCAGAAATAAAGAATCCAAAGAGTCGTGGACTTTCCCATGAAAATCAGAAATACAGAACCGCCGAGCAGTCCTATGCCTTGGATTATCATTCTGAACTTGTGATTCTTGGCACCTATTTTATCAGATACCCAACCGGCAATCAACACGCCAATAAAAGCAGCCAAATAAGTCCAAAACATTGAATGGAAGCCCGCCATTTCCTGTGTTTGTCCAAACTCTTCTTGCAAGAAAGCCGGCACCCACGTCATATAGCCTGTTATAACGAAAATAAAACCACTGAATCCAAGTGTAAGTGCCAGTGCTGTCGGAGTGGAAAAGACAGTCTTAAATCCATCCAATATGCCAGGCTTCGCCTCAAGCGCAGGCTGTGCCGCAAAATCATCCTTCGGCATATCCTTAAGTCTGAAAATCATAATGACACCCCATACTACTCCGACTGAGCCGAAAATAAAGAAAGAATATTTCCAACCAAAATGGTCTGCGATTAGTCCCGCAAGCCAACCCGCCAGTATGACGCCAACATAATAAGCCGTCTGATGAATAGACATGGCGCGTGCCCGTGTATCAGTATGATACTGGCCGAGCAAGGAATAATTAGCAGGTCCGAAAAAGGCTTCACCTCCACCCGTAGCGATACTTCTCATGAGAATAAGCATAAATACCGTACTGGCGAGACCCGTGAACATTGTTGCGAAACTCCAGAAAAGAATACTGATGGTCGTAACCCATTTACGGCTGAAGCGGTCTCCTGCCCATCCTCCTATGGGTACCATGAGAGCATAAAACAAACTAAATATCGTGGCAATAAGTCCCACTGAAGTATCGGTGAGGTTCAGCGAATCCCGTATGGCCGGGAGTACAGTATTAAAAACTTGCCTGTCGGCTTGATTTAACAAGTATGCCATCCACAGCAGCAACAATACTTCCCATTTATAATAACTCCCTTTTGGATTTATTTTCATCAGCTGATAGTTTTTAATTGTTCACTACAATACAAAATTACATTTTTGTTTCGTTATAGCCTATTTCTTTACAGACTTATCCTAATAAATTACCATATCTGAAAAAACAGGCAAGTGGTCAGATGCGTAATGCCCGTTGTATTTCATCGGATTACACTGATAATTTAAAGGTTTTATGCCACCACGCACATAGATAAAGTCAATGCGGCGTGCTGTGTCCATATCTTTAGTCAAATCAAAACCATTGAAAGTTCCTTTCGGTCCTTTGATTTGATTCTTATCCACAGAGAGGAACACGTCTTTCCACCATGTACGGTATTTCTCTGATGCTTCAGCGCTCTCCGTCGCATTCATATCTCCGACAAAGACGGAGGGAATACCTCCGGCATTATACCTTCTTTCCATCTTAATATAGACATC
>CACXEH010000008.1 GCA_902766625.1 uncultured Bacteroidales bacterium
CGGAAGACTTACACTCTTGCATAATTTCAAAAAAACATATTATAAACATCTTTAACACCACATCACAATGAACAGACATCTATGTATTATCGCCCTGTTTCTCCTGACGACAGTTTCCGCATGGGGATGGGGGCGTCTCGGTCATGCTACCGTAGCGCGCATCGCAGAACAGCATCTTACCAAAAAGGCAAAAAAGGAAGTTGCCAAGATTCTCAACAATGAGAGCATCGTACTCTATGCCTCCTATCCTGACGAGGAAAGGAATAGCAAGCACATGCTCTATGACTATGGCGTTGGTTTCGCCAACGGTTCAAAGCGTATCGGGACTCTTCCTCACACATTTGAGGTGGACATGAACTTCAAGCCCTTCCGCGGGTTTAACGACAACGGCCGTTTCGTGAAAAACTGCATACACTTTATCGAGATGTACGCCAACGACCTCAAGACCAACAAGGAACTCTCCCAGAGAGAAAAGTTTCTCCGTCTGGTCAGCATCGTACACTTCGTGGGCGACATGCACTGTCCGGAACACGTCAGATATTACCCCGAAGACATGACTATAGGCAAATATATGGTAAAATACAACGGTGCGGACACACAATACCACACTTACTGGGATGAGTATTGCATTACCTCACGCTTCCCGTTCAGCTTTACTGACGTGGCCTATCTGCTTGACACCTATACGGCAGAGCAGTACAAAGAGATTGTCAAAGGCGATCCGTACGACTGGGGGGCAGACGTTGCCAAATGCGTATATCACATCCACAAAATCAAGGAAGGCGACACCATCAAGAGAGACTGGATCAACAATACTGCCACACCTCTTGTAAAATCACAGTTGACCAAAGCCGGATACCGTCTGGCAGAACTGCTCAACCGCACTTTCAAATAACAGCGCCTCAGGAAAGGCCTTTTTCAACAGCCAAGTATTAAGGCCATTAAGAACCATACATAATTTTCAAAAAGTAATGCCGCCCTATGCTCAAAGGCGGCATTACTTTTTTTCCAGAAACGTGTATTGAAATCTCACAAGTCTGGCAATGATTTGTCGGGAGCAAGGTGAACGGTCTGTCTGCACATAAATGCGCCACAAGGCAGAAGCCTTTGCAGCGAAGCTTTCTAACAATTGCGCCACAGCTTCGTAACATTAATACGGCAACCAATATTCTTCACAAAAAAGGAGCCTGCCGCTCAGACAGCGGTAGGCTCCGTCTTGTGGACCAGGAGGGAATCGAACCCTCGTCCAAACGAGGAAAGAAGATGCTTTCTACATGCTTATCTCTTCCAAAGATTCAGCCACAGCATAGGAAAGAGCAACTAAACCACGACCTATCCTCTAAAAATTTCATCCGAGACGCGAGGCCGCCTCAGACTATTTCCGATTTGCTGCACCACCTTGTCGGCACGCTTCGGAACAACAGCTTCCGGGTGATGTCTCGTCCCGACGCCTTGCATCAGGATAAAGTTAATCTACTATACTTCAATTAAGCAGCGAGAGCGTAATTATTTTCGCCAGATAAATTTTCGACCATTAGGATTATAGTGCCAACAATCAATGCACTGCATGCTTACATATCCGTTCAGCCCGCTGTCAAATCCAGTCTAGCCCATTGAATAGTCAATGCAAAATTAGTTAATATTATTGATATGTATTGTTTTAAAAGTCCTAAATTTGCATTGCCATTATAAATTCATTTGAAGTGAAAATAGCATTTGACGGTAAACGCGCCATCCAGAATTTCACCGGATTGGGCAATTACAGCAGACTTCTAATCAGTCTCTTGTGTCAGAAAGCACCTCAGAACGAATACGTGCTTTATGCACCGAAACGCAGCAACAGACCTCTCATACAACAGTTTTTGAAAGATTCACCATTGCTGAGATGTTACTACGCGACAGGCTTAGCGACGTGTGCCAAATCCCTGTGGCGAAGTTGGTTTGTCAGCCGCGACCTTAACGCAAAAAAAATTGACATCTATCATGGCCTGAGTGGAGAACTGCCGCTGAATATATCAAAATATCCAGGCATAAAGACTGTCGTAACCATACATGACCTGATATTTGAGCGTTTCCCACAGTATTATCATACTCTGGACCGTCTCATTTATTCCTACAAATTCAGGAAAGCATGCCTGACGGCAGACAAAATTATAGCTATCAGCGAGTGCACGAAGAAAGATATCGTAGGACTTTATCACATCGCACCTGAAAAAATCGACGTCGTGTACCAAGGCTGCTCGCCCGTTTTCTCCGTACCTGCCACAGAGGAACTGAAAGCAGAGGTCAAGGCCTTGTATCAGTTGGACGACAGATTCATACTGAATGTCGGCACCATCGAGGAACGAAAAAACATAAACCTTGTCGTCAAAGCACTGAAAGATGTACCTGACATACAATTTGTCATCATCGGCCGGAGCACTAACTATGTCAGACAACTCTACCAGACCATTCAGGAACTTGGTCTGGGCAATCGTGTAAAAATACTGCAGAATGTGCCATTCAAGCACCTGCCTGCCATATATCAAATGTCAACATTATTCGTATACCCGTCACGCTATGAAGGTTTCGGCATCCCTGTCCTTGAAGCTCTTTGCAGCGGTGTGCCCGTCATAGCCTGTACGGGATCATGCCTGGAAGAAGCAGGCGGCCCCGACTCCATCTATGTATTGCCCTATGATGTAGAAAGCATGGCAGAAGCCATCAACAACGTACTTTCAGACAAAACTTTGCGCGACAACATGATTGCCAAAGGAAAAGAATGGGCGACAAAATTCTCTGACAGCAATCAGGTAGAAGGTGTCCTCAAGGTTTACCACTCTATTTTCAATGAAAATATTACCTTTGTATAGAAAATTGAAAGAATGTTAGAGCAAATCACAAATGTCAACTGGGGATTTATAGGTTGTGGCGAGGTCACTGAGAAAAAGAGCGGCCCCGCGTTCAACATGATAGAAGGCTCGCATGTAATGGCTGTCATGAGCCGAACAGCGGAAAAGGTCAAGTCGTATGCCGAGAGACACCATATCCCCCGGTGGTACACCGATCCGCAAGAACTGATAAACGACCCCGACGTTAACGCAGTCTACATTGCGACGCCACCGTCAACGCACGCCACCTACGCCATTATGGCAATGAAGAGCGGCAAGCCTGCTTATGTAGAGAAACCGCTCAGCGCAAACTACGAGGATTGCGTCCGCATCAACCGCATCTCAGAAAGCACAGGTGTCCCTTGCTTCGTTGCATACTACAGGCGTTATCTTCCTTATTTTCAAAAAGTAAAAGACATTATACAAAGTGGCACTATAGGTAACATCATCAACGTACAGATACGTTTCTCCGCCCCTCCGCGCGATATGGACTATAATGCCACAAACCTGCCTTGGCGCGTCCAGCCGGACATTGCCGGAGGTGGCTATTTCTTTGATATGGCGCCTCATCAGTTGGATTTACTCCAATGGCTCTTCGGCCCTATAACTGAAGCCAACGGTTTCTGGGACAACAGAGGAGGATTATATAAAACCGAAGACACTGTCAGCGCATGCTTCAAATTCTTCAACGGTTTGCCGGGCAGCGGTTCATGGTGCTTCGTAGGACACGACTCGGCAAAAGAAGATCGCGTCGTAGTCATCGGCAACAACGGACAAGTTTGTTTTTCTGTCTATAACTATACACCCATCTCCCTCTACACAGAAAGAGGACATGAAAGCATAGAGATAGCCAACCCTCCACATGTTCAGTTGCCTCTCATCAAACTCATCGTTGAACATCTGCAGCAAAAATCAATTTGTACATGCGACAGCAACAGCGCAACATCTGTAAACTGGGTAATGGATCGCATCTTGGGAAAATTATAGCACTCACTCTGCTGTCGCTTCTTTCCCAAACTTCTCTCCACGCCATAGAAAATACCAGAGGAGACTCCACCGTTGCGGCTTGTGCTGACACGCTGGCACAACCTGTGAAGAAAAAAGAATCAGGGATTGTACGTTTCCTAAACCGTCTCACAGAAGTAGACACCAACTATGTCAGGCCAAACATGTACAACTTACAGGGAATGGTGTACAGCGATATGCTGTTCAACATCTACAAACTCTCAGGGGAAGACGAAAACGGCGAGAACACGCAAAGCCTTTATTTCTCACCATACTCCACCCTACACGTCGGACCTTACATCTCCTATAGTCTCATCTTCATGGGATACACCTTCAATTTGGGAAGGAAACAAACCTCCTCAGGACGATCAAACATGTATCTGTGCATCTACTCCCCCATCATCGGCATAGACTATTACTATCAGAAAGGTGTCAACAACTACCGTCTCACACGGGCCTCAGGCTTTGACAGCGAAGCGAGCAAAAACATTAACAAAATCGCCTTCTCCGGCATTGACACATACCTGCAAAACCTTAACGCCTATTATGTCTTCAAGCACAAGAAGTTCTCTTACTCAGCCGCCTACAGCCAGTCTGGCCAGCAGAAACGCAGTGCAGGAAGTTTCATTCTCGGCTTTAACTATGCACGGCAAAAACTTACATTCGACCACACACAACTGCCAGATTACCTACAATATGACGATCTCGGAAGCCCCATTCTCAATGAAGCACTTAAGATTTCCAACATAGATTACAGATACTACAGCATCAATCTGGGTTACAGCTACAACTGGGTCTTCGCAAAGAATATGCTTTTCAACATCACACTGACACCGTCAATCGGATACAATGTCAACAAGGGCGAGAGACTGGAATTCAACTCAGATCTATTTAAGTACACCAACATCAATTTTGACTTGACGGCGCGCAATGCTATTGTATGGAACACAGGCACTTTCTTCGCCGGTGTGAATACCGTTGTCCACACTTACAGTTACCGCCGGTCCTCATTTTCCGTACTGAACGCCCTCTTCAAAATCAACGCATATGTCGGCATAGGATTCTGGAAGAAAAAAGCATACCGTAAGAAGAAACAATGAATACAGAAACACATCCTCTTCAGCCCTTCCTTCCCGCTAACGCTAAAATATTGATGCTGGGAAGCTTTCCGCCACAACGCAAACGGTGGTCTATGGAATGGTTTTACCCTAACATCCAGAATGACATGTGGCGAATATTCGGACTCATATTCTTTCATAACAAAGACTATTTCTACGATTCTTCGCTAAAGGCATTCAAGTTAGACATACTGCGCCCGTTTATGGAGGAAAAAGGCATCGCCATATACGACACCGCTACAGAGGTGCGCAGACTGAAAAACAACGCCTCAGACGCTTTCCTTGAAGTTGTCAGGCAAACCGACATCAAAGCTTTAATAGCCCAACTGCCCCTTTGCACAGCGATTATCGCAACCGGGCAGAAGGCTGCTGACATCCTGGCAGAACAGTATCAATGCAGTACACTCAAGATTGGCGTACCGCTTGCTGTCAGCAATAATCTCACTTTATATCGCATGCCCAGTAGCAGCCGGAGCTACCCGCTGGCTCTGGAGAAAAAAGCAGACTTCTACCGGTCAGTCTTTGTCAAAGAAAATATAGAAGGCGTCAGATGATGTACTTTTTTTTCGTAAGTTTGCGTTAAATTACAACAGACGATGAATTACACTTTCCCATCTAAGCTGCTTGAACGCGCAGTAGACTCATTCGCCAATCTGCCAGGCATAGGCCGTAAGACGGCACTGCGCCTGGTGCTGCATATGCTCAAACAAGACAAAGAGCATGTGCTGAATTTCGCCAATGCGCTAAGCGAATTACGGCAAAACGTGAAATACTGCAGCGTATGCCACAATATCTGTGACAATGACACTTGCGACATTTGCGGCAATCCTGCCCGCGACCATGAGACAATATGTGTCGTACAAAACGTGCAAGATGTCCTGGCAATAGAAAACACGCAGCAATACAAAGGTGTATATCATGTACTCGGCGGCATCATCTCGCCTATGGACGGCATAGCGCCGAGCGACCTCAACATTGAGAGTCTGATAGAACGTGTCAAGAGCGGCGGTATCAAAGAAGTCATCTTGGCATTGAGCCCTACTACAGACGGCGAGACAACCAATTTCTTCATCTCCCGTAAACTGCGCCCTTACAGCGTTAAAATCAGCACCATCGCCCGTGGAATCTCCGTCGGAGAGGAACTGGAATACACCGATGAGATAACTTTAGGAAGGAGCATTCTCAACAGAATAGAATTTAAAAGCAAAGAATTATGATTAAAAGTATGAAGGCCTTGACCGTCCTTTATTTCGCCATTTGGTTTATCCCATTACTGCTATGCCTGCTATATTATCTGGGCATTTTCGGCATACGTCATATCTTGTTTGATGAAGTGACAACATATATCATCCAAGTTGTCACATGCGTCTTGACACTGGGTTCCATCTATGTATGCCTGAAACTCTTCAAATACGGTCAGGTCGTCAACAGCATCAAGAAAGAACCTGCAAAGAGTTTACGCAAATACATCAACTGGAACACGCTCAGGTATATCTGGTTAATCCTTATGCTGCTGGCAAACATGTTTACATATTATATCACAGACACGGGTGAAGTCTATATCGCGCTTGGCGCAGCCCTGTTGCTGTCCACCTGTTTTTGTTTCCCCTCAGCGCAAGAATGTGAATATATTGTTAATTCCGAAGAAAACAAGTAATGGAACTTACGGCTATCATCGTCAGCTATAATGTCAAGCACTATCTTGCACAATGCATTCTGTCTTTGTTCAAATCATGCAAAGACATTGAGATTATTGTTGCAGACAACAATTCGCACGATGATACCCAGACCTACTTACAGAGAGCTTTTCCTCATGAATATGGCAACAAACTGAAGTTTATCGCCAATAAAGAAAACTTAGGTTTCGGAAAAGCCAACAACCTGGCGCTGCGACACGCCCAGGGCGACTATATCCTGTTTATAAATCCAGACACCTTCGTAGGAGAAGACACTATCCCCACATGTCTCAGCTTCCTGCAGACCCATCCTGACGCAGGCATCATCGGCACACGTATGCTGAACGCCAACGGCTCTTTTGCCATGGAGTCACGCAGGGCTGTCCCCACACCCTTGACTTCTTTCTACAAGCTCTGCGGAATGACATCACTGTTCCCCTACTCACGCATCTTCGGCAAATACTACATGCAATATCTTGACGCTACAGAAATATGCAAGATTGACGTCGTCAGCGGTGCGTTTATGATGACACGCAGGAACATTCTGGCCCAATATGGTGCCTTTGATGAAGACTTTTTCATGTACGGCGAAGACATTGAGTTGTCCTACCGGATACTGCTGCACAATTACCAGAACTACTACCTGCCCACACGAATACTGCATTACAAAGGTGAGAGCACCAATAAAGCGTCCCAAAAATACATTAACGACTTTTATATGGCTATGCTCATCTTCTTCCGCAAATACCACCCTAAGTCAAAACTGCTCTACGCCATTATTTTCCTGTCTGTCTACCTACTGTCTTTCAAGGCACTACTGACACAATGGTGCGTCAAACTGAGAAACAAACTGAGGACATCTAAGCACCCGCAGGCAAAATATATCTTCTGGGGGTCTGCCGAGATGATAGAACAAGCCAAGCAGATATCTGCAAACTCCTCTTTGGAAAGCACTTATCACATTTCCGAAGACAATAATGCCGCAGAACCAATCAAGTCTGCGCTGACAAGTTCTACGCCTACATATATAGTCTATGATATGAGCATCTACTCATACGCCGATATCCTACGGACTTTCGACGACATGCCAAAAAACAATCTCATGATGGCAACGTTCCATCCCGGCTTGCGCCTGATGCTCACCAATGAAGATACATTCTCCTTAAACAAATAAAACAATATGAAAGAAACGAATCTGTTGACCGGACAACATGTCAGTCTGCGTGCTATGGAGCCTGAGGACCTGGAAGCATTATACACAATAGAGAACGACAGCAGCCTGTGGGACGTCAGTTCTACACACATTCCCTACTCTCGCTATACTTTGAAACAGTTTATTGCCAAAGGCACCCACGACATCTACACCGACAAGCAACTGCGGCTCATGATAGAGTCCACCGACGATGGTACCGTCGTCGGCATCATAGACCTCGTAGACTTCCAGCCATACCACCATAAAGCAGAGATCGGCATCGTCATCGCCAGAGACTACCGCCACAAAGGCATCGGTGCAGAAGTGCTTCACCTCATCGAACAATACGCCAGCCGCTACCTGCAACTTCACCAATTATATGCCTACGTCAGCGCTGGCAACGAAGCATCCATCAAATTATTCCAAAAAGCAGATTATAAGCACACTGCAACATTGGAACAATGGATCTATCAAGACAAAAAACACATTGACGTCTTGGTCTATCAAAAATTTTTGTAAAAAAAAACAAGAAATACTTTGTACTTACAAAAAAACTTTATACCTTTGCATCGCTTTTAGAGAAAAGCACTCTGGTGCGTTAGTTCAGTTGGTTAGAATACATGCCTGTCACGCATGGGGTCACGAGTTCGAGTCTCGTACGCACCGCAACATTAGACCGATTTATAATGTAAGGCGCTACAATTTCACAAAATTGCAGCGCCTTATTTTTTCCCGTCCCAGACTGCACCAGTCATCCACAACAACAATCACCAACCTACCCTCCTACTATCAACAGACCGTAGGACTCTGACGACGCTATCCGGCATGAGCATCGCCGTATCATAAGAAGGTAACATCAAAGCCCCTTCTGTCAAGAGCAGACAACAGAAAGGGCTTTGAGAATATCTGACAAAAAAGAGCTGTCTGTACCACCAGACTTTGCAACTCTGCAAGCACTAAGCCTGCATACAGAAACAGCCGCTTACGACAATCCTTCCCCGTCAGCTATAATTAATTTATCTTGCTTGTCATTAAGAGCTACCCTGTGGGCAAAAGACGTAGTTTTACCATTACGAACAACCGACACGTCAATTCCACGCCTTACAAATTCATCAACCAGAGCCACATTATAAGTGGA
>CACXEH010000009.1 GCA_902766625.1 uncultured Bacteroidales bacterium
ATTCATAGACATGACGCCTATGTCTGATGTCATGGTCCTATTGCTTACCTTTTTCATGTTGACTGCTACTTTCGTCAAGAAAGAACCGGTTACAGTATCAACACCTGGTTCTGTGTCAGCGATTAACGTACCTGACCATGATGTCATGACCATCCTGATTGATTCAAAGGGTCGCGTATTCATGACACTTGACAAAAAGAGCGATTTATTCTCCACACTTGATGAAATAAGCGCCAAGTACAACTTGAACTTAACACAGAAGGAGAAAAGCGCATTTGCGAATGCCTCATCTTTCGGAGTACCTATCAGCAAACTTAAATCATGGCTTGATATGGACGACGCAAACAGAGAGGCATATCTAAGTAGCAACGACATCGAAGGTGTTCCTTGCGATAGTGCGAATAATGAATTTAAAGATTGGGTAGAGGCTGCCAAGGAAGTGAATCCTAGCCTGAAGATTTCCATCAAGTCTGATGAGTCGACCTCATACAAGGTTATCAAGAACGTGATGAATTCTTTACAGGATATCAAACAGAACCGCTACAACCTCATCACAAATCTTAAGAAAGTACAAGCTATTGACGAATAAATAAGGAGGAAATTATATGGCATTAGCAAAAGCAAAGAAAATTAACGCTCGCGTGGACTTCACCCCTATGGTGGACATGATGATGCTTTTGATTACCTTCTTCATGCTCTGTACAACACTTGCAAGACCCAAGTCAATGGAAATCAACATGCCATCGAACAAGGAGGACTTGAAAGAAGAGCAACAGAATAAAGTCAAAGCATCTGACGCTATAACACTTCTTTTGGACAAGGATGACAAGATTTATTACTATCAGGGTATTCCTGAGATTGACAATCTCAAGGAAACCACCTATGGTGAAAATGGTCTCCGCAAAATGCTTGCACAAAAGAACATCAATGCTATCCAAAGAGTAAAGCAACTTCGCAAGAAGTATGCCGCTATGGTAACAAGCAATGTCCAGAAAGAAGAGCAGCAGAAGAAAGAATTTGAGAAAGAGTTAGGTGACATCCGCGCCGCAGAAGGCACGCCTAACGTCATCATCAAGGCAACTGACGAAGCTAACTACAGGAACTTGATTGACGCATTGGACGAGATGCAGATCTGTGACATAGGTAAGTACGTTATCGTACCCATCACTGACTTTGACAAACAAATGATTGAACATTTAAAGAACAAATAGGCTCGCAGCCAATAAATGAATAAATTATGGCAAATTTAGATTTATACTCAAAAAATTGGTGCGACCTTGTGTTTAACGGGAAAAACAAGGAATATGGCGCATATGTTATGAGAGCCGAAACCGGTGATCGTAACATCAAGGCATTGACCATCACATTCGCCATGGTTCTTTTGGCATACATCTTGCCATTCCTGATCAAAGCAGTTGCACCAACAAATTCTCAAGAAACTGTTACTACAACACAACTCTCCAAATTGGAAGAGGCTAAGATTGAAGATAAGCACATCATCAAGAAAGTGGAACCAAAACAAGCTCAACCACAGCAAATCAAGTCTTCTATTAAGTTTACTGCACCTAAGATTGTAAAAGACGAGGAAGTATCCAAGGAAGATGAGATGAAATCTCAGAAAGAGTTAGGTGAGAGTAAGGTAGCCATTTCTATCGCCGACGTAAAAGGTAACGATGAGGTTCACGGTAAGGATATCGCTGACATCAAGGAGGTCATCACATCCAAGCCTACAGAGGAAACGAAAGTATTCAGCTATGTAGAGCAGATGCCTATCTTCCCTGGTGGCGAAAGCGCATTGATGAACTACATCGCAAGCAACCTGAAATACCCGTCAGCCGCTCAAGATCAAGGCATACAAGGTCTGGTTATGTTACGTTTCGTCGTAACCGGCACAGGTGAGGTCGGTGAAGTACAAGTGCTCAAATCACTGGATCCAAGTTGTGACCGCGAAGCTATCCGCGTAGTAAAATCACTTCCGAGGTTTACCCCCGGCCGTCAGCAGGGAAAACCTGTTAACGTATGGTTCCAACTTCCTGTAAGATTTGAGTTGAGATAATTCGACAATCTTTATACATACAAAAAATACAGTGGCAACATAATTGTCACTGTATTTTTTATATTGAACAGATATAACATTTCTTTATCAATTTCAACACATTAACATAGAATACACCTATTTTTTTGCAAGATTTTACACAACAAATCATACAAAACAATGCAAAATAACGAGAAAATAGGTAACTTTGCCATTAAATCCAGCAGAAAAATGAAAATCTGGAAATACGTAGCAATCACTCTTATATCAATAAGCCTTCTATCATGTGGCGGCACAGCCCAAAAACGGACAGAAGAAGAAATTAACACTGTCGAGGTAGCATGTGACGAAACCTTCCGACCAATAATGGAACAGGAAATGCGTGCATTCCACGCCAAATATCCCGAAGCCATATTGGATACCACATTTGTTTCTGAAACAAAAGCCATCCAACTCCTTCTGGAAGACAGTTTCCGCATGGCCATTACCACACGTCCATTGAGTCAGGTAGAACAACAAAGCATCCTAAACAATTACAGGCTTACCGTTGAGAGCCATCCGTTTGCTTATGACGCCATCGCGTTGATTATCAACAAAGACAACGTAGATTCCCTGATTTCCGTCAATGACATACGCCGTATTGTCACCGGGCAAATCACGGAATGGAAGCAAATCCCCAACGCACAGACAAAAGGAAAAATTGAGTTAGTCTTTGATGACGAAAACTCCAGCACAGTGCGTTTTGCCCGCGACTCCATTTGTGAAGGTGCTGAACTCAAAGGCAACCTCAAAACAGCAAAATCCAATCCTAATGTCATCACTTATGTCCAGCAGACGCGTAATGCCATTGGCATCATCGGCGTAGACTGGATACGTAACTTCAAAGATACAACAAACTTATCCTTCGATGACCGCGTACGCGTCATGAGAGTCAGCAATTCATCTATCGCAGAGGAAAGCAACAGTTTTCAACCTGTACAATATTATATTGCGACCGGCGACTACCCTCTCATACGCCGCCTTTACATATCATCAACCGAACCATACATACAAGCATTAAACCGCAATTTCTATCATTACCTTACCGACACTGAAGGCCAGCTCATCATTACAAAATCATCACAGTTGCTCCCCATCGTGCCAGTACACGTAAAACAAGTAGATATAAAATAAAATTAGCATAATAACATGACAAAAGTAAAATTATTTATTCTTGCAACCTGCTTTTGCTTAGCATTTGGTATTGCAAAAGCCTCTGACAAGGCAACAGTCAACTACACCTTGTCTCCCGAACTTCAACAAGCCATAAATAACATCATCACGACATCAAAAACAAATGCCATGGATGGTCTTATGCAATTCAGCGACTTTATTGTAGACAAGAAGTTCAAAAAGGAGTTGAAAAAGAAAGAGGCATTAACTTTAGCCTGTAGAGAATTTCTTAAGGCTGGTCTTATCCAGCAAGCCGCAGAGATGGGACGCTTGGCATATGAAACCGACGGCGGTTATTTCCCTGCAATTATGACCTACGGCGACGCATTGTATGAATTAAAGAAATATGGTGACGCCTCTGCTCTCTATGAGGCAGCCATGGTCGCAGAACCAGAAGAGAAAAGCGCCTATCTCAAGGGTGCAGACGTTTATAAGTTTGTCAACGCTGACCACTCTCTGGAAATCCTGCAGCAATTCAAGACGAAGTTCCCCAACGACCCTGATGTAAACAAGGCAATGGGTTCTATCTACTACTACCAAAATAAGATTGACGACGCCATCAAGGCATACGATACTTACTTCGCTGAATTTAAGGGAGAAGACCTTGAAGCCCAGGAAGAATATGCCATCATATTATATATCAAAAAAGATTTCCAAGGTTCTTTGGATAAAGTCAATGCTATCTTACCGAAAGACCCCAATTCTCTGAGTCTGAATCGTCTGAAGTTCTACAACCTGATGGAACTCATGCAGGTACAGGGTGCGAAAGCCGCAGCTGAAAAATTCTTCAGTTCCTTCAAAGACACACTGTATAACGGTACCGACTACAAATATCAGGGTCAGTTGGCTGAAATGCTGATGGACACTGCCATGATGGTCAACTCTTTTGAGCATGCTGCTAAATTAAATCCAGAGAAGGCTGAAATCCAACTGGGTCTGAGCGAAGCTTATGAGAAGATTGGTGAAGCCGAAAAAGCCGTCACTGCCTACAAGAAATATCTTGAGATTGCAGAGCCGGGCAAGAAAAGTGCCAACGGCGTCCTCAAAATGGGTAAGATTTACTATGCTTGCGCAGCAGCTATCGAAGACAGCGCCAAGTTTGACTTGCGCACAAAGTATGTTCAAGCCGGCGACAAAATTTTCTCTGAACTGGAAACAATGGCGAAAGATTCATACCTTGGTCCCATGTGGCGTGCACGCATTCAGACCATCTTAGACCCGACAAACCCGATAGAGTCTGTCAAGGAATGCTACGACAAAGTGTATGAGCGTCTGGCTGGCAAAGATGAATCCTACAACACAGAACGTAAGGAGTGTCTTGTATATTCCGCTTTCTACTATTTCAAGAAAGACGATTACGACAGTGCTAAAGACTACTGTGAGAAAGTTCTGGCCATTGACCCGAACCACGACTTGGCAAAGAACATTCTCAACGCTATCGCACAGTTGAAAAAATAATCTGATATATCTTCATACAGAAAAAGGCTGCAGTTAATAAAACTGTAGCCTTTTTCTGTTAAGATAACCGAGATTTACTCTGTTTCGTTTTCGGTAAGCCTTTTCAGCTCATCCTCAACCTTAAACAATACGTCCTTGCATTTCTTCGCAATTTCTTTTGCCTCCTTAAGTCTATCCACCAGGACATCCACCGGCAACGAATTGTCTTCTATCTCCCTGACAATCTCCTCCAGACGGGCAATGCCATTGTCATATTTAAACTCTTCTGTCATATCTTAATTTATTTTACTATACTCATAATTTCACCATCTTTTAAGTATGTCACCAGCACATCGCCAGCCTTCACCTGCCTGCCATCCGTCACAGCCTTACCATCTTTCATTGTAATACTGTAACCTTTTTTCAGTACATTTACAGGATCATATGCGTTCATGACACTTTCCATCAACTGCATACGCTTTTTCTCACGCTCCAACCGATGTCCCAACGCTTTGACAACATTGTCCGACAGTGTCATCATCCTCGCCCTTTGCATCTCTACCCTATGAGTCACCAGTGCACATATGCGGCTGAACTTATAATCAAGTTGCTGACGGTGATTGGGCACATACGAACGCCTTACGACACTCAAGCGCTGCACAAGATGCTGCAGCACTTCATTTTTTTCATTAAACAACCCTTCCGCTTTGTCCTGCAATGTTGCTTCAAGTGTTGCCAACCGCATACTCTGAACCTGCATACGCTCTATCAAAAACACTGCCACTGCAGTAGGAGTCTTGAGATGCCTGTTAGCTACCATATCTAAAACACAGATATCTCTCTCATGGCCTATTCCTGTCAGTATCGGCAAGGGAAACTGTGCACAATTATTAGCCAACGCATAACTGTCAAACACATTCAAGTCACTGACCGCACCACCGCCTCGTATAATAACGACAGCGTCCCAATCATCTTGCGTCGCAGCGATTTGCTCCAACGCACCAATCACAGTCTTTTCCACCTCGTCGCCCTGCATCATGGCAGGAAACAGGCGATGAACAAAACGAAATCCCTGCACATTGCTATCAAGCTGGTGGCAAAAGTCCTCATAACCTGCCGCAGTGGGCGAACTGATAACGGCTATGCGCTGCACAAGCGACGGCAGTTCCAATTCTTTATTCATCTCCGCGACACCCTCGCGCTGCAGGCGTTCCCATATCTCCTTGCGTTTCTGGATAATACTCCCCAGCGTGTATTCCGGGTCAATATCCTGAACTATCAGAGAATAGCCATAGACCTCACTGAATGAAACAGAGACTTGCAGCAACACCTTCAAGCCGGCCGTGAAAGGCTGACCGGTCGTTTCCTCAAAGTTCACTTTCAGCAACGGGTATATATTTCGCATAATAACTGCTCTCGCCTTGGCTATGACAACCTTTTCCGATGCGTCATATTCAATCAATTCAACGAAACAGTGACCTTTCTGCGACACTCTCACCTCGCTCAGTTCGGCACGTACCCAATAATAGTCCGTGAGATTTATTTCTACTATCTCACGAACAAGACCGTTAAGTTCATATAATGACAGCGTCTCCACAGGCAGTATAATTATACTACAAAAGTACATTTTTTTTCACTGTCACCCTTTAGGATGAGCATTTATCGCAAGAAAAAAAGCCTGTCTTCACTTTCTTTTGCGATAAATTACTACCTTTGCCTTGTACATTATAAACAGTTACACAATGAAAAAACATTTTTTCCACATCATTCTCACGTCATTCATGACAGCTATATGCCTGTCATCCTGCCACATTGACGGCACTTCCTACGATGCAGATTCTGAAAAAGGCTATCAGGAAGCGGGCAAACTCATCCTCAAGGCTGTAGATACCAATGACTCAAAAGTCTACTACATGAAATTTGAGGGCTCTGAGCAAAACGGCAACAATCTTGACTTTGTAACCATCAAAGTCGTTACCGCCACCAATATGGCATACAGTCAGAAGATACTGCTTGCCGGTTCTCAACAAGCTCTTCCGATTGAAGAAATTGCCCACACCTTTGAAGCACCTATATATAAGGATGTAAAAGGTTTTGACATCAAGAACTTTGACGCCAAGAAAATCATAGACCAAATTGAACAGGCCAAAGCCCTGATTCCCAAAAACAGCAAGTTTAAGGCCATCAGCAACTATACGCTCGAAGAGGCTGTTCCTGCCGGCAACGAAAACTTCAACAACGGCGTAGAGATAGGCAAACAGACCACAAGCTTCAATCTTTCTTTCACCATGCAGCAACCCAATGGTTCTGAAGGTTTCGCTGAAGTGCGTTGCATTGTTGACGAAAAAGGCAAGGTCAAATACGACATAGAGTAAGCACACATCCGACATGAAGCATATCATCACAGGCCTTACTCTCTCCCTATGGACATTCTCTGCCCTTTTTGCACAAGAGCAGAAAACCTATCCGGAACAAGAGCCCATGGGCCCTAAAATGACCGAATACTGGACGCCGCAGCCTAAGGTCGTCACTCCCGGTGACATCCTGACCAACACAGCCCCATCTGACGCCATTGTCCTTTTCGACGGGAAAAACCTGAGCCAGTGGACCAACGGCAAAGGCGGTGACGCCGGCTGGAGAGTCCATGACGGCATTGTCACTGTAGACAAGAGCAAAGGTGATATTGTCACCCGACAGTCTTTCGGCAGCTTCCAGCTCCATTTGGAGTGGTGTGTCCCTCAAGGCATCACCGGGAGCAGCCAGGGGCGCGGCAACAGTGGCGTATTCCTCCAAGACAGGTACGAGGTGCAAATTTTGGACAATTACCAGAACGAGACTTACGTCAACGGATATGTCGGTGCTATATACAAGCAAACGCCGCCAATGGCCAACCCTATGAGGAAACCCGGCGAATGGAATGTCTATGACATCATCTACACCGCTCCCGTATTCAAGGAAGACGGTTCCTTCCTGTATCATCCCTATGTCACTGTTATTTTGAACGGCGTACTCGTACAAAACCATACAGAGATATGGGGCACGACAGAATATATCGGACTACCTAAAGTCAAGCCGCACGGCGACGGTCCCCTGCGCCTCCAGGCGCATGGAGACAAAAGTGAGCCAATCAGCTTCCGCAATATCTGGGTCAGGCCACTTAAATAATACTACTAATCACATATCGGACAAAGGGGTTTAGACAACACTAAACCCCTTTGTTTTTGCTGCTTTGCCCGTCAGTCTGATATTTTACCACCGACATATTCTCCGTTCCATGGAATGGAACCTACATTCCATAGGCTGGAACCTATGTTCCATCGGGTGGAACTTATATTCCACATGCCGGAACAGAAAAACTGACGTGACAACATGGCCCTTTATTCCTGCACCATCCAAACAAGAATATGCCACTGCCCACTCGCAAAGCGAAAGAAAGATATGAGGCACATCCCATGGACTTGATTTACATTGCAGGTATAACGCAAAAAGAGAGAGACCAAGAATATTTCTTGGTCTCCCTGCAGTGGTGCCACCAGGAATCGAACCGGGGACACACGGATTTTCAGTCCGATGCTCTACCAACTGAGCTATGGCACCGTGTTTTTGTGCATTTGCGAGTGCAAAAGTAATAATATTTTTTTAACAAGCAAACTTTTTATCACTTTTTCTGCAAAATAAAAGTAATATTTTATTAACTTTGCACTCGGTTTACGGAAAGTAGCGCAGTTGGTAGCGCACTACGTTCGGGACGTAGGGGTCGGGCGTTCGAGTCGCCTCTTTCCGACCAAAGGCGGCAAGTGAAAAGTCTCACTTGCCGCCTTTATTATGTCAGACTATGCAGCGCCGGCATAGGGTGGTGCAGACATAACACCTGCAGGCCATAACAGATTGGGCATCACCCGCACAAACAGCTAATAATGAGCACCAACGAAAGACTAAAAAAACAAGTAAATTTGGCTTTTCAACCACTTTATAGTAATTTTGCAACATTATTCACTACATGGATCTAAGAGCACATATAATATAACACTATTGTAAACAAGCCCTGAAATCCTCTTGACATAGAATATAATCTAAAATTCCACATAAAACAATATAATTACAACAATGAAAAAAAACATAATTATAATTATTGCCAGTTTACTGACAGTTGTTTCACTATATGCACAAAGCAACCTAGCAGGACGCAAATACCATAATGCCAATATCATGGCTAAAGAGATGAACGAGCGATTCAAAGATACAGAGAAGAAGATGGTGGAAGCTCGTTCGGAAGCTATTGCCAAGATAGAGAAGGAAAAAGGACGTAAGCCTACGGATGCCGAAATAGCCGAGATTGACAAAAAATTAGCGGAGGGACAGAAGAAAATTGACGAACTCAAGAAAGGTATAACCGCATCGATAACGGTTGAATTCAAGAACGAGCAGGATATTGTGCTGAAAAACGAGATGAAAATCAATGATGAAATACTGAAAGCTGCCGGTGTCAGCTGGTTGAAGCGCAAGGCCATGAAGGCAGCTTTAGCCATCGCACCCTCTACACATAAGAGCAAGTACACAGTCAACGGTAACCTCATCATCTTCAAGGACGACGACGAGCAAGACACCTTACGCCTCAGCGATGACGGGAAATACCTCTTTGGCAAATTTGACAAAAAAATGAACTTCAAGCTGACGAGAATCAAATAACTCAGGAAACGGCAGAAAACGGGAAAGACGTGAGATTTGACATATCGGCATGATAACCCAAAGTGCCTTTTACAACTGACATATAGCCAGCTGGGCAAAAAAAATATGACAGCAGACATTTATTAAAATAATTGTTATTAACTTTACATTCAAATTTCTCAAATTACACACATGTCCGGACAACCTCACATAGCTATCGTTACTGAAGATGTTTTTTCAGGTTTAGGTTTAAAGGGGATGTTGGAAGAATTCATTTCGTTTGCACAGATTGACTTTTTCCAAAACATGGACAGTGCCATGGAGGCAAGCCAGCGCAACACATACTATCACTACTTCGTATCTTACGATATATGGACAGACAATACCAAGCTACTGGCGCCTTTCAAAAGACTTGTCTTCGTATTTGGCAACAAGGAACAACAGAAAAAACTTGCGCCAGACATCCATTTCATAGCTTCGGACACATCTCAGGAAGACATCGCCAAATCACTGCTGCACCTGCACGAAATGGCGCATCATCATTTTCAGCATTACCCGCAAAATGTAACAAAACAACTTGAGGAAGAAGATACCCGACAGAAAAATACATTGTCAGAAAGAGAAATCAAAATCATCACCCTGATTGCCAAAGGTAAAAGCAGTAAGGAGATAGCCAAAGCTCTGCACATCTCCGCATCAACAGTCTACACCCACAGGCAACATATCATGGAGAAACTCAATGCACACTCAGCCATGAAAGTCGTAAACTTCGCCATCAATCAGGGATATATCGACATCAATAATCTATAATAAATTTTCGGACATCCAACATGTTTTCAGGAATCATAGAAAGTATGGCAACGGTTATTGCCATTGAAAAAGACCAAAACAACATTCACTTCACTTTCAATTGTCCGTTCGGACACGAATTGGCACCAGCCCAAAGTTTGGCACACAATGGCGTATGCTTGACGATAGTGTCAGTCAATGGCGACCAATATATCACTACCGCCATGAAAGAAACCTTAGACCGCTCTAACCTGGGCGAACTGAAGGTAGGCGACGAGGTCAATGTCGAAAGAGCCATGCCTATCAACAGCCGAATGGATGGGCACATCGTACAAGGACATGTTGACGAAACTGCTGTATGCACAAATATAGAAAATGCAGAAGGAAGTTACATTTACACCTTTGAGTACCCGCTGAATATAGAAATGGCGCGTCACGGTTACTTCACGGTAGACAAAGGTTCTGTTGCCGTAAACGGTGTCAGCCTTACCGTATGTAACCCGACAGACAACACTTTTCAGGTAAACATTATTCCTTATACATTTGAGCATACTAACTTTCATGCCATTAAAATTGGCACGAAAGTTAATATTGAATTCGATGTCTTAGGCAAGATTTTAGCAAGACTAAGCCACTTCAAATAAGCGTCTTAAAGTCTTACCTTTTTCTTTACGACCTTTGATTCATTCTGCATGCGGTCCAACGCCGTCACGCAGTAAGTGAATTTTTCCTTGCTGCCAGTATATGGCAGTTTGATACACGTCTGGTCGGTTATCATAATAATATGCGAAGGATCGCTTATGTCCACTTTCTCGCCCTTTGCAAAACGGTATACGACATAACGCGTCGCACGGTCCATTTCAAGTTCCCCTTTCGGCTCCAACCACATCAGATAGTAACCATCAGGCATCCATCTTGCCCGAAGTCCTTTAACCTTATTCGGAACTTTTGCATCTATAAACGGCATAGCGGGTTGCAAGGCTGGATACTTGTGGAATGTGTTTGCCAGATAATCGGCACTGCCGCCCAGATTGTCAGCAATTACAGCAGAATACCAAATACAACTGCCATTAACCGTAGGCAGACTACGCTGCATTGCAAACTTCGCCGGCAGTTGATTCTGGTTCGGATTTCTTGGATCTGCCTCTTTAACAGAGCGGGTGATATCCTGCCCGATGTAAAGCGGCCTGTTAGAAGAATATTTCGCCCAGAAATTAATGAGTTCCTCATAATCAGCTACTTTAAATCCTATATTCCAATACAACTGAGGGATATTATAATCGACCCAACCATTATTAACCCATTTAAGCACATCAGCATATAAAGCATTATAATTCTCACTGCCACGTGTTGCGCTGCCGGGAATCACATCACCTTCTCTGTGATTATGATAGATTCCAAACGGCGAGACACCAAACTTAACCCATGGCTTCACTGCACGTATGGTATCGTGCAACTCCTGAATCAGTCTGTTCACATTGTCGCGACGCCAGTCTGCTACAGAGGAAAATCCTGCGCCAAAGCGCTGAAACTGCTCAGCATCGGGGATGTCGACACCAGCCTGTGGATACGGATAAAAATAATCATCCATATGCAGACCATCAACATCGTATCGGTTTAGAATGTCATGCACAATCTTGCAGATATAATCTCTGTTTTCCTTCAGTCCTGGATGGAATATCAGCAAATCACCATAATTGAAGAAGCGTTCCGGATGTTGCACATAAGGATGCATCGTTGACAGCTCATGGGTGTCTTTTGTTTTGGCACGATATGGATTTATCCATGCATGACACTCCATACCCCTTTTGTGACACTGTTCAATCATCCATTGCAGAGGGTCCCAGTAGGGATTTGGCGCAACGCCCTGTTTACCTGTCAGGAAACGGCTCCAAGGTTCATAGGAACTCTGATACAGCGCATCTGCCTCTGCGCGAACCTGAAACATTACAGCATTGACATTGATCTTCTGCAATGCGTCAAGATGCCGCGTCAAGCGTGCTTGCATCTGTTGGGGAGACAAGCCTAACCATTGGCCGTTGACACACTGAATCCATGCGCCACGAAACTCTCTTTTAGGTGCAGTCTGTGCACACACACCTGAGATAAAAACCAGTGCACACAGCACTGTCATCAAAATTTTCTTCATAGGGTTATTGTGTATGTTTTTACAAAAGTACGAAAATATTTCCTAACTTTGTTTGTTATTTGCACATCATAACAAATGAGTCAAAATATAATCGCAAAAGGCGTACGTGTCAACAACCTGAAAAGCATTGACATAGAGATTCCACGCAACAAATTTATCGTCATCACAGGCCTATCTGGCTCAGGCAAGTCAAGTCTGGCATTTGATACACTTTACGCCGAAGGACAACGGCGTTATGTGGAAAGTCTTTCATCATACGCCCGTCAGTTTCTCGGCAGGATGAAGAAACCTGAATGTGAATATATCAAAGGTATCCCGCCTGCCATAGCCATTGAACAGAAAAACGGCAACCGCAACAGCCGCTCCACCGTAGGAACAGCCACGGAGATATATGATTATATGCGTATGCTATATGCCCGGATAGGGCATACCATCTCTCCCGTCAGCGGGCAAGAGGTCAAGAGACATACATTGGAAGATGTCATCAATGCTGTCACCCAGCATGAGGAGGGAACAAGGTTTACTGTTCTCGCTCCCGTAAATATCATTCAGGGACGCTCCCTTGCCGAACAACTGAAAATAGAACTCCAGCAAGGAATAAGCCGTATTGACATTGACGGAGAAATTATCAGCATTGAAGACTGGCTTAACGATGAAAATGCACAGAAGAAGGCCAAAAAGGAAAACGTGTTTCTGCTTATTGACAGAATGAGTGTCAGCGACAGCAAAGCCGCTATTTCACGTCTGGCCGATTCTGTTGAGACAGCCTTCTATGAAGGTCAGGAAACATGTGTATTGCGCTTTTATCCTTCCATGGAAACGCAGACTTTTTCCACCGCTTTTGAGGCTGACGGCATACGTTTTGAAGAACCGTCAGACACACTGTTTTCATTTAATTCACCAGCGGGAGCCTGTCCGGAATGCGAAGGTTTTGGACAGACCATCGGTATTGACGAGTCGCTGGTCATTCCCGACTCCACCAAGAGTGTCTACGACGGTGCCGTTGTCTGTTGGCGCGGTGACAAAATGAATATCTGGAAAAACGAATTTTGCCGCAGGGCACAAAGCCGCGATTTCCCTATCTTTGAACCGTATCTTTCCCTGACTCAAGAGCAAAAAGACCATCTATGGCACGGCGATGCCCAAGAGCAAGCCCTGCCGGAAGAAGAGCAAGTCAGTATTGACGCATTCTTCCGTATGGTGAAACGGAACCAATACAAGATACAATATCGTGTCATGCTGGCACACTACAGGGGAAAAACCGTTTGTCCCACGTGTCATGGCCGACGTCTGAAGAAGGAAGCCGAGTATGTAAAAATCGCCGGAAAGAGTATTACAGACCTGTGCTGCATCTCTATCAACGAATTGGCCAGCTTCTTCAACGATTTACAACTCAATGACAATGATTCCAAGATAGCCGAACGACTTCTGGAAGAAATCAGAAGCCGACTGAAAATCATGCAGGATGTCGGTTTGGGTTACCTGACACTCAACCGTCCCGCCAACTCCCTATCAGGAGGCGAAAACCAGCGTATCAACATTGCCACATCCATAGGCAGCAGTCTCATCGGCTCACTATATATCCTCGACGAGCCGAGCATCGGCCTGCACAGTCGTGATACAGGAAAACTCATTCAGGTATTGCGCAATCTCCAAGAACTCGGCAACACCATCATTGTCGTAGAGCATGATGAAGAAGTCATCCGCGCCGCAGATTACATCATTGACGTAGGTCCGGGCGCAGGACAATATGGAGGCCGGATCGTCTACGCGGGAGATGCCCGTCATCTGACAAAAGGCAGTAAGAGCCACACCATCCGTTATATCTTGGGAGAAGAGCAGATACCCGTACCCTTGACACGCCGGCACTGGAACCGATACATTGAAATCAAAGGCGCACGAGCTAACAATCTCAAGGGCATCAATGTGAAATTCCCGCTGAATGTCATGACCGTCGTCACCGGCGTGAGCGGCTCTGGAAAGAGCACCCTGGTAGGCAACATTCTGTTCAGAGCCTTAAAACGCCATTTCGACGAAGTTTCCGAGCGCCCCGGGGAGCACCTCGCATTGGAAGGCGACTTGAACGCCATTGACGGTGTAACATTCATCAATCAGGAGTCTATCGGAAAATCCACAAGGAGCAATCCCGTTACCTATATCAAGGCCTATGACGACATCCGCAAACTCATGTCGGAGCAACAACTCTCCAAGCAGATGGGCTTTGCAGCCTCACACTTCTCCTTCAACACCGAAGGCGGACGATGCGAAGAGTGCAAAGGTGACGGTGTCATCAAGGTGCCAATGCAGTTTATGGCCGACCTTACCATTGAGTGTGAAGCGTGTCACGGCAAACGGTTCAAGCACGATATCCTTGAAGTGACTTTCTGCGGCAAAAACATCTATGACATTCTGGAGATGACTGTAGATGAGGCCATCGACTTCTTCGCCACAAACAAAAAACAAAGCATCGCCAGCAAGATTAAGCCATTGCAGGACGTGGGACTGGGCTACATCAAACTCGGTCAGTCCTCATCAACCCTTTCCGGAGGTGAAAACCAGAGAGTCAAGTTGGCTTACTATTTGTCTTTGTCTACAGAGAGCCACCAGCCCACGATGTTCATCTTTGACGAACCGACGACCGGCCTGCATTTTCACGACATCAATATCCTCCTCAAAGCCTTTCACGCACTTATACAGCGCGGACACACCCTTGTCATCATTGAGCACAACATGGAAATCATCAAGAATGCAGACTATATCATAGATTTAGGGCCTGAGGGTGGCGATGATGGTGGCAATGTAGTCATCTGCGGCACTCCGGAAGAGGTCGCCAAATGTCCTGAAAGCCATACAGGCAAATACCTCATAGACAAGCTGAAATAGATTTAACCCTTTACTTGCAGACACCAGCCGGAGGATTTCCGTCACCCCGACACAAACAACGGTGTCAGCCGCCATCACGACATTGTGTCGCCCACGAGACGAGACACCATGCCGCCATACGATTAACACTTCATGCCGATATTTTCTCCGTTCCAAAGGATGGAATATAAATTCCAACGGCCGGAACGTATGTTCCATAGGCTGGAATATACGTTCCAACCAATGGAACAAAACATCTGTCATGACACAGCGTCTTATTCTTCGGGCAACAAAAAAATATATTATGTAAAAAAATCGGCAAAAATTATTGCAGAATTAAAATATAGATGTAATTTTGTATGCGAAAATAAGAAAATCTGAAAAATAATGCAACATATCAATAAACACAATGATAAACAGATAAAGAAACAATTTGATAATTGTTTCAGGTTGTGACATATCATATGTTTGCTACAGACAAGACACATAAAACATACGACGAGGCGACCTGACAGCGGGACGCCTTTTTTTATTAATAATGACATGGACATTCAATTGTTTAAAGACATACTCAGCATTGACTCCACCTCTTCCAAGGAGGGTGAGTTGGCTTTATATCTAACTCAGCGGCTGAAGACTGAGCATAATGACGTTGAATTGATGCCGATAGGCGACGGGACATATAACCTGCTGTTCACATGGGGCAGGCCGGAGATAATGTTCTGCACACACATGGACACCGTCCCGCCATATATACCTCCGGTTTTCAACGGCAACCGCGTGGACGGAAGAGGTACATGTGATGCCAAAGGGCAGATAATGGCTTTATACGGTGCATGTCAGGCTCTTGAGAAAAACCATGAGACGGGGTTCGGACTGTTGCTTCTGGCCGGAGAAGAAACGAGTTCAATCGGGGCAAAGCATTTCAGGAAAAACCATGAAGGGTGCGAATACCTCATTGTAGGAGAACCAACTGACTGCATGACGGCTTCAGCAGCCAAAGGTACCAAGTTTTTCCATCTCACCGTCTCCGGACAGAGTTGCCACTCCGGTTATCCGCAAAACGGACGAAGTGCGGTGAACATCTTCCTTGACTTCATGGACAGTTTCCGCCGTTTATCCTTCCCCGCTGACCTGACTCTGGGCGACACCACATGGAACATCGGCAATCTGGTAAGCCAGAACCCTAAGAACATACTCAGCGACCAGTTGGAATGTGACATTTACTTCCGTACGACATTCTCGACAGACGACATTGTAGAAGAGCAGATAAACAAGCTCATCGCAGGTAACACGGAGTGGAAAACAACAATTCGCCTGAATGCCTATGGCGGTGATATACCGACACGCTTTCTGACTTTTGAAGGCATACCGTCACAACCTGTCGCTTTCGGGAGCGACGCACCACAGTTGACCAACTTCAAGAATAAAATCCTGTGCGGTCCCGGCTCCATACTTGTCGCACATACGCCAAAGGAATATGTGCTGCTCAGCGATATCGAGAAAGCAACTCAGATATATCTGGAGATGTATAACAGAATAAAAAAACAAATAACATAAATACAACACAAATGATAGTAATGAAATTTGGCGGCACGTCTGTCGGTGGCTACGAAGAAATCAGTAACGCCATTTCTATCGTGCGGCAAAGATTGGAGAAAAAACCAGTGGTTGTCACCTCTGCGATGTCCAAGATGACCGATTTGCTTTACAACATTGCTGCAAGCGCAGATAAAAAGCAAGACACCAAACTTAAAGAGAATATGGACAAGTTGCGTGAACGGCATATAGACGTGGCAGAACATCTATTGGAAAGCAATGTGGAAATGATGTTGCAGACGACATCACGCATCAACGAGATCTGTGATGAATTGGAAGCATACACAAAAGCCATCTGTGTATTAGGCGAGCTTTCAGCACGCAGTAAGGCACTGATTATCAGTTATGGCGAAATACTGTCTTCCACAATTTTCGCAAGCGCCATGAACGCCAGTGGTATCAAGACCGCACTGGTGGACGCACGCGAAATGATTACAACAAATGACAATCATCTCAAAGCCGATCCCGACATAGAAAAAATCAGGCAGTGTGTCCCGCAGATCATATCTTCGGTTGACCAGGATACCGAGGTCGTCCTCACCCAAGGTTTTATCGCAAAAAGCAAGAACGGCGAGCCGACTGTACTCGGAAGAGGCGGCTCTGACTATTCCGCCTCCTTGATAGCTATGGCTTTAGACGCGGAAACCATTGAGATATGGACTGATGTGGACGGCGTGCTGACAGCTGACCCGAATAAGATAAAAACAGCTCAGCGATTAGAGAAGATATCTTTTGAAGAGGCTGCTGAGATGGCACACTTCGGAGCGAAAGTCCTTCACCCGCTGACTATTGAGCCTGCAATAAAAAAGAATATCCCTATCTACGTTCTCAATTCCAAGAATCCGCAATGCAAGGGAACGGCAATACTCAACAGCAAATACATTGCAGACGGTGCCAAATCTATCTCTTTCAAAGAAAACATCCTGGTTATAAACATTTTCTCCACGAAGATGATCAATGCTTCGGGCTTCCTCGGAAAAGTGTTTGACATCTTCAGTGTCAACCGGGTATCAGTAGACCTTATCAGCACGTCAGAGGCCAACATCTCCGTGACAGTTGAAGACGGACAGGACATACACAAAGTCATAGAGGAACTCTCCGCTTTCGCCACCGTGGAGGTAGACACAGGCAAAGCCCAGATTTCCGTTGTGGGACAAAACCTCATTAACCAACCGGGAGTGTTGGATAAAATCTTTGCACCATTGGACAAAGAACGAATCTACATGGTATCTCAAGGAGCTTCCTTGATTAACCTGAGCATCGTTGTGGACAAACAAGCCCTGAACGACTCCATCGAAGCCATACATAACGCTTTTTTTGCATAAGGAAAGGAGAAACACACTATGAAAATATTTATCAGCGGATACGGCAAAATGGGGCATATGATTGAGAGCATTCTGAAACAAAAAAACATTGAATGCTCCGGTGTGAGCGAAGACATTACATCTGTCAGTGCAGAAATTGCACGCGAAAGCATTTGCATAGACTTTACCACACCCCAAGCCATAAAAAACAATTATGCGTTTCTGGCAGAACACTTCAAGGCTGTAGTAATAGGTACAACCGGATGGAATGATGTTAAGGATGACATTCTGGCATGCTTTGAGAAACATCACACAACCTTGGTTTACTCTTCTAATTTCTCAATAGGCGTAAACATCTTCTTCAAAATCGCCGAACTCGCATCCAAATTGTTAGGTGACGCAGAAGGCTACATGCCTTATATTGAAGAAAAACATCATTGCCACAAATTAGACCGCCCGAGCGGAACGGCAAAAACATTAGAGGAGATTGTTCTCTGCGGAATGCGTCTCCAGCCTGATATGGCTTCTGTGAGATGTGGTGAGATACCGGGTATACACACCGTGGATTTCGAGGGAGCCGATGACAGGATAACACTGACGCACGAGGCATTCTCGCGCAAGGGATTTGCTACAGGAGCTGTTGAGGCAGCCGTCATGGCAGACTCGCTTCCTGTAGGAACATACGATTTCAAAGATATAATATTTAGCAAACATTAATTATGGGACATTTCAAATTCACAGGGTGTGGCACAGCCTTGATATCTCCATTCAAGAACAACGGAATGGCTGTCGATTATGAAGCCATGGCTAAACTCGTAGAACGCCAAATGTCTGCGGGAGTACACTTTCTTGTTCCACTGGGCACAACAGGCGAGACGCCCTGTCTGACCACTGACGAGAAAATTAAATTACTGCAAGTTACTAAAGAACATTCCAACTGTCCGATAGTCGTAGGCTGCGGCACAAACTCACTGGCACAGACTACGGAAAGCATGAAACTACTGGAGCCCTTAGGCCTGGATGCTTATCTCATCGTAGTGCCTTACTATAATAAACCGACCCAGAAAGGACTGTATGAATATTTCAAAGCTGTATCTGAAGCAACCGACAAGGACATCATACTATATAATGTACCCGGAAGGACAGGTGCGAATCTGGAGGCTGAAACTACCTTGCGCCTGGCCGAAATAGAAAACATTGTTGCCATTAAAGAAGCGTCTGGGCGTTATGCGCAAATCTCGCAAGTCATCCGCAACAAACCTGATAATTTCAGCGTACTGAGCGGCAACGACGACGAGACGCTCTCGCTCATGGCAACAGGTGCCGACGGTGTAGTCAGCGTCGCATCCAACGTTGACCCACACAGGATGGTTCAACTGGTAGAGGCACTTCGCCGGGATGACATGTCCACAGCACGAGAACTGCATTACCAACTAATGCCACTCTTCAAAAACTGTTTCGTAGAGAGCAACCCCATACCGGCAAAAGCCGCCATGGCACAACTGGGATTATGCGAGAACAGTTTGCGCCTGCCACTAATACCAGCTACGCCTGAGACTGAGTTATTGATGAGACAAACACTTGACGATTTAGGGCTATGACAACAGAAATGAATTTTTATGAGACATGCAAGGGACTGGAAGAAGGCTCCATCCGCGTGGCAGAAAAAGTAAACGGTGATTGGAAAGTCAACGCATGGGTCAAAGAAACCATACTGACAGGATTTCGCATTGGAAAACTGACGGACATGTCTGAAGGGCAATTCAGCTTCTATGACAAGGACAGCATTCCGACACGCAAATTTACGACAGACCACAACGTGCGCATTGTCCCAGGAGGCAGCAGTGTACGTTCAGGAGCATACCTTGCCCCGGGCGTTATCATGATGCCGCCATCGTATGTAAATATCGGTGCCTATGTTGACACTGGAACGATGATTGATTCTCATGTACTGGTCGGATCATGTGCTCAGATAGGAAAACACGTGCACCTTTCTGCGGGAACACAGATTGGCGGTGTCTTGGAACCCGTCGGTGCACTACCTGTCATCATTGAGGACAATGCCTTTATAGGCGGTAACTGTGGCATCTATGAAGGAACCATCGTCCGTGAAGGTGCGGTAATTGCCACTGGCGTCATCATTAATGCGGCAACAGCCGTCTATGATGCTGTAAAAGGTGACTTCCTGCCACGCTTGGAAACGGGGCAGATTGAGATTCCCGCCAACGCTGTGGTTGTGGCAGGCAGCCGTCCTGTCAAGCACGGCAAAGGCGCTGAAGACGGTGTACACATCTATTGTCCAGTTATAGTGAAATACCGCGACGAGAAGACTTCCTCTTCTTTAGTCATGGAAGATTTATTGAGATAATTCAGTTCCTGAAAGATGAAAAAACTTTTTTCAGATGATGTATCTGCTTTCTTCCGTTCACCGGTAAGGGATATCTTCAAAAAGGTTGATTTGAATGCCATCTACTCGTTTGCAGGTGGCTACCCTTCCGCTGAAACATTTCCCATAGATCGGATTCAGGCTTTGATGGATACCGTCATCAAGAAATACGGTGCACGCGCTTTTCAATACGGAGCAACGCAGGGCGTAACAGAACTGCGTTCCGCCATTGCCAAACGATATGATGTAGATATTGACCATGTGCAAATAACCACATCTTCCCAACAGGGCATCGATGTATTGACGCGCGTGTTGATTAATCCTCATGATGTCATCATCACATCTGCTCCGACCTATTTGGGCGCATTGCAATCATTTGCTTCATATCGTGCCGAAGTCATCGGCATCCCACACTGTAATGACATCGTAAAATACAAAGCGTCTTTTTGTCAAGCCATAGACGACTGTTTGTCACAGGGCAAACAGGTCAAGATGATGTATATTATTCCCGACTTTCAGAATCCTTCTGGCGAGACACTGACACTGGAAGAACGAAAGGCACTGACAGAGATTGCCGCAAAATACGACTTAATTATCATAGAAGACAGCCCTTACCGTGAACTGCGCTATGAAGGCCTGTCACTACCCACACTATACAGCCTATGTCCTGAGAGAGTCATGCATCTTGGTTCCTTTTCAAAAATCTTTGCACCGGGATTCCGTCTGGGCTGGATGATAGGCAACGACGCGATACTTGACAAAGTATATGTGTGCAAGCAATCACTGGATCTTTGTCCGCCTATCATGGACCAGTATATCGCTGCTGAGTTTATCACATCAGGCGCATTGGATGAAAATCTGCAAGAAACAATTAACTTGTATCGCCACAAACGGGACATCTTTGACAACCTTCTCCGTCAACACATGCCTGCTTATGTAAAATGGACACGGCCCGAAGGTGGTTTATTTCTGTTTTTAACATTGCCTGAAGGTGTGGATACTGTCGCTATGTATGATTTAGCTTTGTCGCATGAAGTGGCTTACGTCGCCGGTTCATTCTTCTATCCCGGTGGCAAAGAAGGAAAGAACACTATGCGTCTGAATTTCTCTTTCATTGACACAGCACGCATGGAAACCGGAATAAAGATTCTGGCAGATGTCATCAAGAAGACAGCAGAGAAATAAGTCACTTTAACCTTGCTGACGTTGTCTGACAGCCTCGTAGAGCAATATTGATGCACTGACAGATACATTCAACGAATCCAATTGTCCCAACATTGGAATACGTATGTGAGCATCTGCCGCATCACGCCATATCTGAGTCAGACCCGTTGATTCCGTCCCCATCACAATAGCCGTTCCGCGTGACATGTCTGTATTATAATACAATTCCGAGTCCTGCAATTGGGCCGTAAGAATCTGTATTTGGTGAGATTTTAGGAAATTGATACACTCTTCTGACGAACAGGCAACACACTGCACGCTGAATATGCCACCCACAGAGCTACGGATAAGATTGGGATTATATAAATCCGTCAATGGGTCACACACAATCATTGCATCCGCGCCAGAGGCATCGGCACTACGAAGCACGGCACCAAGATTTCCGGGCTTTTCCACACTTTCAAGCACGATAATTAGAGGCCGTTCACTCAATTTCAGTGAATCCAATGTGTAATGTCTGGTCTTCACTTCCGCAATTACGCCTTCTGTTCCTCCCCTATAAGCTATCTTTTCATAAACCTGTTTGCTGACTTCATATAAAGCCACTCCGTCTGAATCAGCCATAAACGTCTCCAGTCCTTTACAGATAATATCACGGCAGAAAAAGACACTTTCAACTTCATATCCGTTCTGGATACATCGTTTCAGTTCGCGTTCGCCCTCGACAACAAACAAATCATGTTTTTGCCGTTCGGCAGACTTCTGCTGCAACAACAGCAACCGCTTAACCTTAGGATTATGTATGCTGGAAATGATATCGCGCACTTGCATGTGTATATGGTAAATTAGATTACAAATTTACGTTTTTCCTGCAGTACAATATTATTTTTTGATGAAAAATAAGTCTCAGCCATTTGGAGAAACAATTAATGTTTAACTTTGTCTCCGTAACACGGCAATCAATGACACTAACATACATTTTCCACAGCGGCTTCGCTCTTGAGACGCACTCGGCCATATTAGTTATCGATTACTGGCTGGACCCGGCAGATGTTATTCCAAAACTGTTAAAGAGCAGCAAGCCGATGTATGTTTTATCAAGCCACTTTCACGAAGACCATTTCTCCCGCAAGATATTCGCGTGGAAACAAGAGAAGCGTAATATCACCTATATTCTATCAAAGGACATACTCAGACACCGCCGCGCCGAGCGTCAAGACGCTGATGTCTGGATGGCCAAAGGAGCTGTATGGGGCGACGACAACATTAAGGTCCATGCCACAGGCAGCAATGACAGCGGTGTTTCTTGGATTATACAGATTGACGGCAAATTTATCTTCCATGCCGGTGATTTAAATAATTGGTACGCCCGTTTCCTTGCAGAAGAAACGCCAGACCAGATAATATACAGTAAAGAGACGGAAGAAGACATTAACCCTGTAAAAGAAGAAAAACGCTTTTTAGGTGAGCTCAAGGATATCGGCAAAATCACATCGCGCTTCGACATTGTCATGTTCCCTGTTGACGGACGTATAGGCAACGGCTATACCCGAGGCGGACGTCAATTTATAGACCGTTTTGAAGTCGGGTTATTCGTTCCGATGCATTTTATCGTCAGCGGTTTTAAGTCGGCATGGCGCATGAAAGAGTTTACCGATAAGAGGCATATTCCTTTCTGGAGTATTAAGAGAAACGGTGAGCAAATACAGACCAACACAATTATTAATAATATATAAATTAATATGGCATCAAGATTATTTCGTATCCTGCTATTTGCAGGATGTATATTAAGCAACGGATTCATCTATGCACAGCCCAAGCCTGACACTTATAGCGTGAACCTGAGTTACTATCTGCCGTCAGAATGGCAATACACCTTAGACTCCCGGATAACTACTCCCGAGCAGTATCTTGGCTTCCAGTTAGGTAGCCAGCATGTTGAGTGGAATCAGGTCGTCGGATACATGCAACTACTCTCTGAGCAGTCAAAGCGTATCAGTATAAAAACATACGGCCACACCTATGAACACCGGCCGCTCATCTGCCTGCAAATCACCTCTCCGCAGAATCAGGATAATCTGGAATACTTGCGGAAGGAGCATCTCAAAGTCATTAAAGGAGAAGATTGTAGCGGGCCTGTCGTCACCTGTGTAGGCAATTCCATACACGGCAATGAGCCCTCTGGTGTTCAAGGTGCCATCGTTGTAGCTTATTTTCTGGCTGCAGCCCAAGGCGCTGACATTGACAAGATGCTCAATGAAAGTATTATCCTGCTCATTCCCGGTTTCAATCCCGACGGAATAAACCGCTTTGCCTCATGGGTCAACACAAACAGAAATTTCAGCAACAATCCCGACATCCAGTCCCGTGAGTTCAGTGAGGCAGGTCCTGCCAGCCGTCTCAATCACTATTGGCATGACTGTAACCGTGACTGGCTGTTCCTGGAGCATCCTGAAGCGCGCTTCGGTGTAAAGGTATTCCACGAATGGCTGCCGAATGTCATGAGCGATCATCATGAGATGGGCAGCAACGGCACTTTCTTCTTCTCACCGGGACACCCATTACGTGTGTATGATCAACTACCCGAAGATAATCAGAAGATGACTGGCGAAGTGTCCAAATACATCAAGACAGCGTTTGACAAAATCCATTCGAAGTATTACTCTCTGCGCGGTTTTGATGACTATTACATAGGAAAAGGAGCGGCATACGGTGATGTACAAGGTTCTGTCTGCCTGCTGTGCGAACAGGCCTCTTCGCGTGGCCACTACCGCAACAGTGCCAATGGATTACTCACTTTCCCCTTTACCATCCGCAATCAAGTGTCGGCACAATGCGCCATCATTTACGCTGCTTGGAAAGAAAAAAAACAATTCCAGGAATATATGCTCGAATTCTACAGGAATCTGCCTCAGCAAGACGGCAACGAGGGAATACTCTTCACGTCAAATCCGTCAAAAGCCGTCACTTGGCATTTCCTTAACCTGTTACACTTACACCACATCAATGTATTCAAAGTAACCGACGGACTGAGTAGAAAAGCGGCAAAGAAAGGCACTCACTATTTCATTCCCTACAAAGGCAACAATCCCGCCTTGGTTCACAGCATCATGGACGCCAAGTTTTCCGGATTCGGCGACAGTGTGTTCTATGACATCAGCGCCTGGACTATTCCCTTGGCATACAATATAGACTACCATGATGCCGACAGCAAAAAACTGACACTGGAAGAAGTGACAGACTTCCGTTTCCCGCAGGGAAGCGTCACTCAGCCCTCCGGACAGGGATTTTACACATTCCGCACAACCGAATTTTATTCGCCTGCCTTGATTTATGCCCTGCAAAACAAGGGCGCACGGTTGTGGGTTAATGACAAAGGTACAATCTACGCTATGACCGACTTCGAGACCATCAAATCTGAAGCCATACGCACATGTGTCGACGTCTCCGCCCTCAGTGACCCGGTAGATACCACAAGACTGCAAATCCTCCGCCAGCCACACATAGCCATCATTAATGTAGACAACAAACTTGCGACGACACTGGGCACCTATTGGTATCTCCTCGACTATCGCTTCCAGATGAAACCGACCATCATAGACGCTGCAAGACTGCATAGTGCCGACCTCAACGCATACAACACCATTATCATCGCCAGCACTCTGCCTAAGGAAGGAACAGAGTACAACAAACTTCTCAAATGGGTAGAGAACGGCGGCACCCTCGTATGCGCCAACAACGCACACAGCATGCTCAGTACAATGGGTATGGAAAGCCTCACAGAGAAAACGCGTGACAAAAAAGACAACAGCATTACAAAAAGCGGTTTTCCCGGCGGCATCCTCCAACTCAAGGCCAAGCAAAAATCACCTCTGAGCTGGGGCATCAGCACATCAAGCATCCCTGCGTTCAAGAACGGCACGACAACTTTCGCTGAAAATAAAGACGCCATTTACAACTTTGGCAAAAAACCGCTGTCAGGATACTTTGCCCCGGCATATATGAACAATATCGGCGAGACACCTGCCGTGCTGGCACACACACAAGGAAAAGGCAGAATCATATACTTCAATTTCAGTATCTGCTTCCGCTCTTACTTCTATGCCACCGCACCCCTGTTCTCCAATGCCATCCTCTTCGGACAATTCTGCCGATAAGCCCTAACCCACAGAAGCCATCCGCAACAGATAATATCACTTTGCACGATAAACTTTCAATTCCACGGGATAGAATTTACGTTCCATCCTACGGAATGTATGTTCCCCCCGATGGAACATAAAACATATCGGGATAAAATATTTGTTCAACGGGGATAACACAAACTTTCTAAAGCTTCGACACGAAAAACTTTCAGTAAACAATCATATTTTATCAAATTTCACTATCTTTGTTAATGAAAAGTAAACTCAATTTTATATTAAACGAACACATATGAGAAAAGTATTATTATTGTTTTCTGCTATGGTCATTGGACTGACATCTGTGATGGCACAACAAGCATGGGCTCCGGCAGGAAATCGCATCAAGACACAATGGGCTGAAAAAGTAGACCCAGCGAACCCGTTACCAGAGTATCCGCGGCCGCAGATGGTACGTCCTACATGGCAAAACCTGAACGGACTGTGGAATTATGCCATTACATCCGAGAAAGCGACAGATTTCAAGGCAGAGGGAAAAATACTGGTACCCTTCGCTGTTGAGTCCTCACTTTCAGGTGTCGGCAAGACTGTCGGAAAGGAAAAAGCGCTATGGTATGAGCGCACTTTCACCGTACCCAAGAAATGGAAAGGTCAGAATATCCTGTTGCATTTTGGAGCAGTTGACTGGAAAACCGATGTATGGGTAAATGGCAAGCATGTCGGTCAGCACACCGGTGGCTACACCCCATTTGAGTATGACATCACACCATATCTGAAAAAGAAAGGCGAACAGACCCTGCGCATCAGAGTATGGGATGCCACCGACGACTCTTTCCAGCCTCGCGGCAAACAGGTGGAATGTCCTTCCGGTATATGGTATACTCCTGTTACGGGCATCTGGCAAACAGTATGGATGGAGCCTGTCGCAACTACCCGCATCAACTCTTATACAACAGTCTCTGACATTGATGCCAAGACACTGACAGTCAATGTTAATACTAAGAATCTCCAAGCCAGCGATATCGTGAAAGTCGAAATACTTGAAGGCGGCAAGGGCTACAACCCTGAGAAGCCATCCGGCACAACTATCGCCGCTGTCAACGCCAAGAACGGCAAAGCAGTATTTACACTTCCCGAAGTAAAGACATGGTCACCGGACAATCCTTATTTATACGGTATCAAGATTACACTGAGCCGCAACAATAAGGTAGTGGATGTCGTGAACGGCTATACGGCCATGCGCAAAATATCTGTTTGCAGAGAACGTAACGACCGCAAGTACAGCAAACGTATGGCACTGAACAATGAATCACTCTTCCAGATTGGCCCATTGGATCAAGGCTGGTGGCCCGACGGACTTTACACAGCTCCCACCGACGAGGCACTGAGATTTGATATTATCAAGACCAAAGACTTTGGTTTCAACATGATTCGCAAACACATCAAGGTAGAGCCTGCACGCTGGTATTATTATTGTGATGTTGAAGGCATTATGGTATGGCAGGATATGCCGTGCATCGGAGACCACTCCGGCAGAGTCAATGCGACACGCACAAAAGAAATCGCTGAAGCCACAAAGAACAAATGGGCAAGCGACAGCTTTATCGGCGGAACAGACTGCAACATCCCGCAGGCTGGCAAAGACAACTTCTACAAAGAATGGAAAGAAATCATGGAAGCCCTCAACCCCTTCCAATGCATCGTTGTATGGGTTCCGTTTAACGAAGCATGGGGACAGTTTGACACAGAAAAGGTCGTAGAATTCACCCGTCAGCAAGATGCCACCCGTCTGATTAACGCTGCATCCGGAGGCAATTACCACAACGTGGGTGACATACAGGATTGCCACCACTATCCCCAGCCTGCCATGAACGCCTACGAAGGAAAATTCGTCAATGTCCTCGGTGAGTATGGCGGTATCGGCTATGCCGTAAAGGGACACCTCTGGCAAGAAGACAAGAACTGGGGCTACAATGGATTGAAGCAAAACGGCCAAGAAGTTCTTGACCAATACGAAGTCTTCGCTGAAATGCTGAAACACTATGTGCATTGCGGCACATCGGCTGCAGTCTATACTCAGACAACTGATGTCGAGATAGAGTGCAACGGTTTGATGACCTACGACCGCAAAGTCATCAAAGTTGACGAGGCACGCATTGCCAAAATCAACAAATCAATTATCGATACAATGTATAAAACAATAGTGAAGTAACGAAAAAACTCAAAAACAAATATAGGGCGGAGTCTTATTTACAAGAAATAGACTCCGCCCTATTGTTATGATTAAATTTAGTACCTTTGCACTATGACAAATGAAAATGCTCCTGTTATCTCAGCTAAACGCGGACTGACAGCTTTGAGTCCCCTATTCTTAATGATAGCGTTGTTTGCGGCTCTAAGCATATACTTTCATGACTTCTACAAAGTACCGTTGCTGATATTGTTTATTGTGGCATCCATATATGCGCTATGCCTATTGAGGAACAAGAAGATTGAAGAGCGACTGGCTATATTTTCACGCTGTGCCGCCGACCCCAACCTCTTGCTGATGATATGGATTTTCATTCTTGCGGGCGCATTCGTCTCATCCGCGAAAGCTATGGGCGCAGTGGATGCGACAGTAAATCTCACATTAATGCTGATACCCGACAACATGCTCCTGGTAGGACTATTTGTGGCATCGTGCTTCGTCTCTTTGTCTATCGGGACATCTGTAGGCACCATCGCTGCGTTGGTGCCTGTCGCCGCGGGGTTAGCTCAACATGCTAACCTGGCTATGCCTTTGATTGTGGCAGCCGTAGTGGGTGGAGCTTTCTTTGGTGACAACCTGTCATTTATCTCCGACACCACCGTTGTTGCAACTCAGACACAAGGATGCAAGATGAACGACAAGTTTAAGACAAATTCCTTTATCGCCATACCTGCGGCGCTGTTGGCTATTATTCTCTACATCTGGATGGGCTTGGACGTGGAACAAGCACACGCAATTGGCAATGTGAGCATTGAAAAAGTACTTCCTTACATCTTCGTCCTGATTGCAGCGTTACTCAGCATAAATGTTCTGGTCGTCCTGACACTGGGCATACTGTTAACGGGCATCATTGGCATTGCCACGGGCGCATATGACCTCGCGGGATGGTTTGAATGTCTGTCTGCAGGCATCATCAGTATGGCCGAGCTGATTATCATCTCCATGCTTGCCGGAGGCTTGCTGGGCGTCATACGGGAACTGGGCGGAATTTCTTGGCTACTCAGGACTCTGACTAAAAATGTAAAAAGCAAACGTGGTGCGAAATACAGCATAGCCGTATTGGTCAGTCTGACTAATTTATGCACCGCGAACAACACCATTGCAATACTCACCGTGGGGAATCTGGTTCGCAATATCGCGCAACGATTCAATATAGATTCGCGCAAGACAGCAAGCATACTGGACATTTTTTCTTGCTGCATACAAGGTTGTCTGCCATATGGCGTCCAGCTGTTAATGGCCGGAGGCTTGGCAGCGATATCACCTTTAGAGATAATACCCTATCTGTACTATCCGTTCTTCCTGTTCTTCATAGCGCTACTGGCTATAAAGTTTGACAGGCTATAAGAAAAATGGTTATTTGTATAAGAATCGCTTGATGCTATGTTTAGGCGTTTTCTCAAACTCGTCCTCGTATATCTGGAAACTGGATATTTTGCAATATGCGGGCATATCCTGGTTAAGTTGTGTAATACTGATCTGGATATTGTGACGCACGTCTGTCATGCTCATTTTTTCCGCATCCATTTTTTCCAAGTCGGGATGAACCAAAGCGACAAGATTGTTCTTGCGTGAAACAACAAGCGACTCTGCAACATAAGGCAGACTGTTAATTTGGTCTTCTATCTCCTCCGGATAAATGTTTTGTCCGTTAGGTCCCAATATCATATTCTTACTGCGGCCTCTGATATAGAGATAGCCGTCCTGGTCCAGCACGCCGAGGTCACCGGTCTTGAGCCATCCGTCATCAGTGAATGCCTCCTTGGTAGCCTCCTCGTTGCGGTAGTACCCCAGCATGGTGTTGATACCTTTAACCTGTATCTCTCCCACTTTTCTATAGGGATTATCCGAGTCAATGCGTATCTGCATGCGCTCAATCGCCTTGCCGACAGAGCCCTCCCTGAATTTGTCCCACGGGGCATATGCAATAATCGGCGCACATTCGGTCATGCCGTATCCGACCGTATAAGGAAAATGTATCTGGTGTAAGAAATGCTCCACATCTTTGCTAAAGGCAGCTCCGCCGATGATGACTTCGTAGAGATGACCGCCCAGGGCCTTGTACAGCTGGTCATGCACCATTTTATATATCTTATTGCGCACCCACGGAAGTTTGAGCAGGAGTTTTGTCCTCGGCGACTGCAGCTTCGGAAAGATGTTCTTACGGACAATCTTCTCAAGCACCAATGGTACAAGGACAATAATCCAAGGATGTATTTTGGCAAACATCTCCGTGATGATGCGCGGACTCGGTGTCTTGGTCAGGAAATGTATATGCACACCTGCCACTATTTCCGTCAGGATTTCAAAAGCCAGGCCATACATATGCGCCATAGGCAGAATGGATACGACATTCTGGTGAGGTCCCAGATCCGGAATAACCTGTGTGCCCCAATATGCATTGCCCCACAGGGCACGATAAGGTATCATCACGCCCTTGGAGAAACCGCTGGTGCCACTGGTGTAACTGATCATCGCCAACTCCTCAGGTTTGTCATGGTGGAAACTTATTTCCTCAAAGCGCAGACTGTATTTATGTTTTTTGTAATACAGTTCATCCACAAGGCGCCGGCTGCTCCATTTTTTCTTTTTCGCGTAGAGCACATCCAGATTGTCTATCAGGAAAACAATGTTCAGTTTGCTCATCTCGGCGATGTCCAGTTCCTCCCAGATACTGCCGGAGACGAACAGGGCTTTTGAATCGGAGTGGTTGACAATATGGTGAATATTGGCCGGCTTAAACTCGTGAAGAATCGGCACGGCTACATAACCGTTGGCAAGAATAGCGAGAAAGTCCATTGCCCATCCCGATGAATTCCTGCCCACGAGCGCAACTTTATCACCTTTTTTAAGATTGGCTGTCTCTAAGACCAATGCCACTTTCTCTATCTGCTCACCTATATTGGCATAAGTATATGTCTCGCCCTGATAGTTGGATAATGCAGGGCGATTCCAGTGTGTTTTAATGGATTTCGAAACTAAATTCAGGAAACTTTGCTCCATGTCTCAATACTAAAGATGGCACAAAGGTAACAAAATAAAACAAAATGTGCGATATTCTGCAAAGAATACTGCACATTTTTAGCGCCATTTGTGCGTTTTTCCCAACCGCACACTATCTCCTGCGTCCTCCGCTCCGATGAGAATTATTTTTTATGTCATACCCTCCCTGTTGGTTGTTCAGCCGCCCGTGATCCCTGCCTACCGGTGCTGTCTGACGGTAACGCGGCTGGTAACGGTTCTGATAAAAAGTTGTATGCTTGCGGTGCTTGCCACGATAGACATCAACAATATGCCGGCTGTCATAATAAAACACATTCCGCTTGTAATGGTTATACACCATGAAAATCCAGTCATTTACGCCGGCTTTAACAGGGGTGATGAAATAGCTTACAGCACGATATCTGTCCCACTGGGCAGCTGTCAAGACATACCTCAATTTAGAGTCCCTCAAACGGCTTTCACTCGCATAGCTCCTTCCCAACCGGCCGAGAGCACGGAAATAGTCATAGTTTATTTCGTAGACATCAGACCACTGCGCCTGAGTCAAGCCTAATTCATAAGCCATTTTGTCTGTAAGGAAATCAGCCTCTTCGCTTGCGCGTACCTTGCTCATACCAAAGGATGTAATCATTCCGCATATGACGAACAATGCCAATAGTAATAATTTTTTAGTCATAGCCTTATTATTTTAGATATTGAACAATCAGTGTGACAAAAACGCCTTCCTTGTAACAAGGTTATTGTCTATAGATAAGACGGATAAAGTCTTCAAAAGTTAACACACAGGCATATATATTATCTACCCACGGAATAAGTATGCAACTTTCACACGATAACTGTTCCGTTCCATGGGATGGAACTGAAAACTTATCGCGATACATGAAAACTTTTATCCTCGATACACGAAAATTTTCATCGCGATAAAAAAATTGTTGCA
>CACXEH010000010.1 GCA_902766625.1 uncultured Bacteroidales bacterium
CAGCAAACGGGTACACTCTTTGATGTCGATGCCGCCAAAGGAACAAAGATAAAGGCTATAGAGGGTTATATCTTGTCACCCGATGAAAGCCGCATACTCATCCAGACATCCACGAAACGCAGATACCGCCGTTCGTTCACTGCGGAATATATGCTGTACACTATTGTCAACAAGACTCTTGAACCGTTGTCAAAAGGCGGTCCGCAAGAGCAACCGCTTTTCTCTCCCGACGGCAATCTGATTGCCTTTGTCAGAGACAACAACATCTTCCTAGTCAAACTGCTTTTCAATAACAGCGAGAGTCAGGTAACGAAGGACGGGAAATTCAATGAAATCCTTAACGGTATTCCCGACTGGGTTAACGAGGAAGAGTTTTCTACCGCACGCTCCTTTGACTTCAGTGCTGACAGCAAAATGATTGCATGGGTTCATTACAATGAGAAGAATGTATCCACTTTTAATATTCCCCTGTTCAAGGGTTCTAATCCTGAAAAGACAGAATATGGTCTTTATCCTGGAGTTTACAGCTATAAATATCCCAAAGCAGGTACGGCAAACTCACGTGTAAGCGTACAGAGCTATGACATCAAAAGCCATGTAACCTACACAATGAATCTGCCTGTGGACAGTGACGGTTATGTGCCATGTATCAAATTCACAGATACGCCTGACCAGTTGGCAATAGTCACCTTGAACCGCCATCAAAACCAGATGGACATTTATATGGCCAATGCCCGCTCACGCATATGCAAACTTGCCCTGCGCGAGAAAGATGAGAAATATATCCGAGAGGAAGCTTACAAGCAACTGGCTTTCTACGGCAACCATTTCGCCATGATGAGCGACCGCAGCGGATACCGACAATTATACTGGTTCTCCATGACAGGACAACTTGAGAAGCAGATTACAAACGGCAATAACGAAATCATCACTTTCTATGGTTACGATGCTGCCACTCAGTCTTTCTACTACTCCGCTTATGACAACAGCCCATTGCGGACAGCCGTTTACAAGACAGACCTAAAAGGAAAGACAAAGAAACTGACATCACAGCCGGGCTCTAACTCCGGCGTTTTCAGCAAGAGCTATAAGTATTTTATCAACGAATACTCCAACATAACGACACCTCCCGTCACAAGCGTTTGCAACAGTGAGGGCAAAGTGCTTAAAACCTTTATTGACAATGACGGGCTGAAGAAAAAAATGTCGCTTTACGACATGCCGCAGAAAGAGTTCTTCACTTTCACAACAAGCGAAGGCGTTGAGCTTAACGGCTGGATGATGAAGCCTGCGAATTTCAATGCAGGCAAGAAGTATCCTGTCGTACTCTATCAATATTCCGGACCAGGCTCACAGGAGGTAAAAGATGAATGGGGATCAGGCTTCTATGCCGGAGGCTTACTGGAGAGCTATTTAAACAGTCTGGATATCATCGTTGCCTGTGTTGACGGCAGAGGCACAGGCGGTCGTGGCGCAGATTTTGAGAAATGCACTTATCTTAATTTGGGTAAACTGGAAGCCAAAGACCAAGTTGAGACAGCGCTCTATCTTGGAACCCTTCCTTATGTTGACAAAAACAATATCGGCATCTGGGGCTGGAGCTACGGCGGTTTCACTACGCTCATGAGCATGAGCGAAGGGCGGCCGGTATTCAAGTGCGGCGTTGCCGTCGCACCGCCTACAGATTTCCGCTTCTACGACACCGTTTATACCGAGCGGTTTATGCGGACACCCCAAGAAAACGGAGACGGATATGATTACAACGCCATCAAACGCGCAGACAAACTGCAGGGAGACCTCCTGATTTGTCACGGACTGGCCGATGACAACGTACATTTCCAGAACACGGCTGAATATGCAGAAGCATTGGTACAGGCAGGCAAGCAGTTTGACATGCAGGTTTACACCAATCGCAACCACAGCATTTACGGTGGCAACACCCGCATACACCTTTTAACAAAGATAACCGAATACTTCAAAAACCACTTGAAATAACTATTCTGCAATTTAGAAGGCTCGAAGGGGTGACGGACGAGTAAATATGTCTGTCACCCCTTCGACATTTTTAGCAGACACCAATTCTGCGAAATATGAACTGCCGTTATTTGTTGCCTTTTGCCCTGTTGTGCGTCTTGCAGAGCATCTGGCAGTTTTCAATACTTGTCACACCTCCCTTACTCCAAGCTGTCACATGGTCGGCATCCATCTCACTCTGTTTCCATATTTTTTCACTATTTGCAGAATGTCCCACAGCACACAAAGGACAGTTGCTCTTTCCCTTTGCAATAGCCTCAGTCGTCTGTTTCTTATACACAGCGCGTTTTGTGGCTTCATCAAAAATACGAATATCCAGCAACCGCTTGTCAACGCATCCTCCAAGGATATATTCAAAAATACCTTTACGATTCTTTACATAAGGGTCACCATAAAGTTCATTGACCTTGCGGTGAACCTCTTGAGCGTTATATGGCTGCGAATGATA
>CACXEH010000011.1 GCA_902766625.1 uncultured Bacteroidales bacterium
ATAACGCCGTTATTGTTATGGCCGTCCATTATAATTGTAAGGGGAGAGTGAGTATCAACTATACGGATATGCTCAGACTCATAAATGCTTTCTTGCTGGCTGAGCCACGCATAATCGTAATTGCTTTCAATCAGTTTGCTGACGGTGAAATAGCCTACACCCAACGAGGTCAGGTTGTGGAAGAAATGTGTGCCTTGACTGGGATCAACAGATGCCATAGCACATTCAACAATAACACTCGCTCCGGATATATCAGTCCATTTCACAGGAATACCGAGCCATGAGTCCGAACTGCCCCAGCGTCCGGGACCTATAAGAATGTATTGTGTGTTATTTTGAGTCATTTGGGCATTAAGTGAGCGAATCTCTTCTACAAGCTTTTCATTGACAGAAGGAGAGTAGTTTTCTTGCTTGACGTATAAGATATGGTGTATATCTGTTATCTTGCCGTGTCCTAAAACGTTATTTGATTTTACAACGCATTGCGCTGAAGGAATGAGGTTTATGTCTGTGTCAATGGATTGCGTTGCATCCACAATGGGACGTATTTGCAAGACACTAAAGACACCTCGCTGTCCGTCATCGCTCAAGTTTACTGCAAACTCAATTTCTACAGGCCTTCCCATTTCCTTTTGCCCTGTCTTGAGCAGTTTGTCCAGCGTTTGTGCCAGTGGTATAATGTTGTGCTGCAGTATATTTACAAAAGAAATGACTTTGCGGCCTGAGTCATAATATCCGTCATAAATCATTTGGCTTTGTGGGTCGTATGTTGATGAGATATACTTTAGCGAACCATCCTTTTCTGCATCTTTCAAACTCAGTTTATCAATATTGAAGCCGTCGTCTATGGAGAAATCCAAAGCATTATTGATAGGCAATGAATAGAACTGGGATTGTGTGTCGCGAAGCGCGCTGTCAAGAGTACTTGTCTGAATGATTTGCGCAGGGTGTTTGGGTGAGAAGTGCAAAGTCTTTCCGCCGTCAACAATATATTTGCCTAATCCGAGTGCTAAATCACATATTCCGTCTTCGGATTTCTGATTGTCAATAGGGTAGTAGTTCAATGATCGGGCCACGCCTGAAAAGTTAGGATACAGACGTTCATTGTTCCAGACTTTTCCGACTATTTCTTGCAGTATGACACTCATTTTTTCCTGTTCGATGACATTACCTGTAGCCTGCATATATGTTTTACTCTCGTTATAGAACGTTGATGCATATACAGCTTTAATGGCGTTTGCAATGTTTTTGACGATAACGTTTTTGTCACCGATAAGTGGAACCATATAAGTTGAGTAGACGCCAGCGAAAGGCTGATAGTGGGAGTCTTCCAACAGACTGGAAGAACGTACGGCTATGGCTCCGGAGAATACATCAGCGATGGCAGAGATATCTTCCATAAATTCCTGGGGGAGCTCCGGCTTCAGAAATGCATTTAATATTTCTTCATCAGAAGCGTTGCTTAATGCAATATCAAGAAGTTGATTTTCTTCAAGAAATTTATCAAACAAGTCCGTACACACGACAACAGTCTTTGGAATTTCCAGAGTCAGTTTTTCGGAAGATAGCTCCGGATGACGCTTCAGCATTGCACCGAGAAAAGCCAAAGAGCGTCCTTTACCGCCGAGAGAGTCGTTGCCAATTCGCGCGAAATTACTATACTGGTCAAAACGGTCACGCTTGTAGATGGCAATGGTACCGGTGTTCTTCAGGCGCCGATAACGGACTATCAGTTCAAAAATCAGATGTCGCGCCTCATCCATGCTTTTATAGTCAGAGACATCAACGTATTTTAGTATCTCTGCAGGCGGGAACATGGCTCTTGAATAGAAGAAACGAGAGAAATGGTTGTGCGAGAGATGGTATACTAAAGAATCCTCCGGAATATTGAAAATCTGATTCTGAAGATCCTTTAAGTCCTTTATGCGCATGATTTCCTCTTTGGTCTGAGGGTTGATGATAACGAAGTCGCCGAAACCGAAAAGTTCGGATACTTTATGGCGCAATTCGGAGGAGTATTGTTTGCTGTTTTTGTAAATAAAAGAAGCGTCTATCTCTTTAGCGTATTTAACATTTTCTTCATCCGATGATTCAAGGATGAAAGGCAGCACTTTGTCCCTCTCGTGAACATATTGTCCGAATCGATATCCGGCATATTGGTCTTTGGATTTCCCGAAATTGATACTCATGTCGGAAATGATACCCAGAATGTGTTCCTTGTAGGTATCGTAGATATTGACAGCCTCTTCGTAATTGCGTGCCAGCAATATTTTGGGACGTCCACGCATTCGCAGGTGTTTCTGGTGGTCGTTGAGCGTTTCTTTGGCGAACTCCAGGCTTTGCTCCAATACGTATTGATAGAGGTGAGGCAACGCCGCAGAATAAAACCTTACAGAATCCTCAACAAGCAAGATAATCTGTGCGCCGATTTCGGTATCTTTTGGCGTATTCATTTTATCTTCCATCAATTTGACAATAGTCATGATAAGCCTGGTGTCACCCAACCAGCAGAAGATATAATCAATAGTGGACATGTCTGCCATTGCCATACGTTTGCTGACTTCGCGTGAAAAAGGAGTCAACACAACAATAGGAATATTCTTGTAGGCATTTTTTATTTCTATTGCAGTAGAGAAAATGTCAGAATGGTCCATATTAGGCATAAAGATGATGAGTTCATAGTGTCGTGCCTGCAATTCATCCAATGCCTCTTTTGATGTGGTAACCTGTGTGAAACGAGGTGGAGACGACAAACCGAGTGAAGTATATTCGTCAAAAATCTGGCCTTCGATTCTACCGTCTTCTTCAATGATGAAACTATCGTACCGGGTAGCTACAATAAGGATATTGTAGATGTGGTTACTCATCATGTTATTAAAGGCGGTATCTTTTAATACCAGTTTATTC
>CACXEH010000012.1 GCA_902766625.1 uncultured Bacteroidales bacterium
ACTGACAGGCAAAGGATTTCTCAACGGCACCCAGACAAAATTAAAGTATGTACCCGAACAAGAGACAGATTTCATTTTCTGCACAGTAGGAGAAGAAAGCGGTTTTGTCGGTTCGTCCATCGTACTGATTTTATTTTTGTTCTTGATACTGAGGCTTATCCATGTCGCAGAGCGACAACGGTTCGCCATGGGACGTATCTATGGCTACTGCGTCGTAAGCATCCTGCTTTTCCACCTCACAATCAACATAGGCATGGTCATGGGACTGGTACCCGTCATCGGCATACCCCTGCCCTTTTTCAGCTATGGTGGCTCAAACCTGTGGGGATTTACCATACTCCTCTTCATCTTCCTGCGAATAGATGCCGGCCGTAACCGTTACAATTGACATCCAACAACAGTAAAAATCCGGGTGTTCAGACAGGAAGACATCCCGCATGTTTTCTTGCAGTTGTAAGCAATATATCATCTACGGATTAACGACCTGATGGTCTGTATTTTTCACACATATGGACAAACCATATGCGGTCATCTCGTTTCATATTATTACGCGGAATAGTATAACACTGTATCACCGATAAGTTTTCGGTTCCATCCTATGGAACATATGTTTCAGAGCATGGAATTTATATTCCGGCATATGGAACTGAAAACTTATCGGCGGTGAAAAAGATTTACATCCACGAGAACAAGAAACATTGTTCCAATTACCTCCAATAAAATTTCATCATAACTTCCACCTAAACCGACAAACATATGCCACACACTAATTTTTCTGCAAATTTCTATTGCATATATTAAAATAAGTTGCTAATTTTGCATAAAGTATGTCTATCGGTATAGCCTACCAAGGCAATTTATTGCGAAATGACATCTACCTTATCACCAAAAATAATAAAACCAAATATGAAATTAATCACAAAATTATCCCGTCTTACGGCAGTAACGCTAATACTGTTAGCCGTTGTGTCATGTACAAGCTATAAAGAAGTACCTTATTTTCAAAACATTGACCAAACCACACTGAGCGCCACACAAGCGCTTTATGATGCCAAAATAATGCCAAAGGATATTTTGACCATAACAGTCAACACGACCGACCCGCAAGTGTCCTCACCCTTCAATCTGGTAGCCCAGACGCCAAATGCCGCAAACTTGACAAGTTCAACAACACAGGCAACCTTGCAACAATATCTGGTAAACAACAACGGAGAGATAGACTTCCCCGTACTGGGCGTGCTGAAGGTGGGAGGCTTGACAAAAAACCAGGCTGAAGCAATGATACGCGAGAAACTGAAACCCTATATAAAGGAGGTTCCCGTAGTCACCGTACGCATGATTGATTTCAAAATTTCTGTCATCGGCGAGGTGAACCGTCCGGGCCAGTTTACTATCAGCAAAGAGAAGGTAAACATCCTTGAAGCATTGGCTTTGGCAGGCGACATGACAGTATACGGCATCCGCAATGACGTGATACTCATTCGCGAAAATGCTCAGGGAGAAAAGCAGTATCATCACCTCAATCTCTTGGATGCCAGCGTTATTGAATCACCTTATTACCAAATGCAGCAAAACGACATCTTGTATGTGAAACCCAACAAGACAAAAGCAAAGAACAGCGACATAGGCAGCAGCACGACACTATGGTTCAGTGCGACATCTATCATGGTCTCATTGGCTTCGTTGTTGTACAACATTCTCAAGTAAATTGTTAAAAACTCCGTTACAAGAAGAAAATTACGATTTCACTAAATTCTACTAAAAACATGCCAGAACAAAACGTAAACCCTGAACGATATCCGCAATATCAAGAAGAAGAATTGTCATCCTTCTTTGATTTGAAAAACTTGACGCTTAAACTTGTGCTTTACTGGCCTTGGTTTGTTGTAAGCATCATTGCTTGTATTATATTAGCGCTAGTCTATCTGCGTTTCCAAGTACCAGTGTATAGCATCAACGGCTCAGTCATCATCAAAGAAGACAAGACCAAAGGCAGGTCTGCTTCTATTCAGAACGCGAGTCCAATGGCCTTGATGGACCTCGGCAGTTTCTCCATGACAAACAACTTCAACAATGAAGTGGAAATACTGCAGAGCAGGACACTCATCAAGAAAGTTGTCTCCAACCTCGGTCTGTATATCAACACCATGCAGAAGTTCCATCTGCGGGCTCCACGGGTATTGTACAACAATTCCCCGGTTTCAGTATGGATGACACCTGATGCAGCAGACGCTATGCGCACGGGTGTGGTCTTAGAAATGACATATCATAAAGGCGGCGCTGTTGACGTAGAAGCCAACTATACCTATCAGGGAGAAAAAGTTAAGGAGAAAAAACATATAAAGAAACTTCCCGCCCTGTTGACGACAAAAGTCGGCGTAATCAGTCTGGCACCGAACACGGAAAGCATTACTGTAGAGGACCAGATAGACTTGCTGGCAACAATCAGTTCACCGACCAACGTGGCAGGCAGTTACAAAGCCAGACTGTCCGTACAACCGGCGAGCAAGACTACAACAATCGCAAACTTAGTATTGAAGGACGCTGACAAAACACGCGCCATTGACTTCTTGAACAAATTGATTGAAATGTACAATCAAGATGCTAATGACGAGAAGAACGAGGTGGCTGAAAAAACGGCAGATTTCATTGCAGAGCGTATCAATATTATCAATAACGAGCTAAGTCACGAAGAAAACCGTCTGGCAAGTTTCAAACAAACGGCAGGATTGACAAACCTGACCAACGATGCCCAATTAGCATTGACTGAAAACAGCAGATACGAACAGGAACGCATCCAGAACTCTACCCAAATCAGTCTGGTGGAATATCTTCAGAATTATGTGAATGACCCTGCCAATGACAATGAGGTTATCCCGGCGAATATCGGCCTGCAAGATGCAAATCTGTCAAACGTCATCACGCAATATAACACACAGTTGTTAGAGAAAAAACGATTGATGCGTACCTCTAACGAAGCCAATCCTAACTTACAATTGGCCACACAACAGGTTGAACTGCTCCGCAATGGTGTCAAGACAACCATCGAGAGCGTGCTGAAAGGTTTGCGGATTACCCAGAAAGGCATTTCCGGCCAAACCAGCAAATTCCAAAACCGCATCAGCAAGGCGCCTACCCATGAGAAAGAATTTGTGAGCATTTCACGTCAACAAGAAATAAAGGCACAACTCTACATCATGCTCCTGCAAAAGCGTGAAGAGAACGCCATTACGCTGGCTGCTACGGCCAACAACGGTCGTTTCGTAGAGACACCTCAAGCCTCTGTCGCCCCAGTATCACCAAGAAAGGCTATTATCTTATTGATAGCAATGATGCTTGGTTTCATCATTCCGTTTATTATCATGTTCCTCAGAGATTTTCTGAACTACAAGATAGAGAACCGTAGTGACATTGAACGGTTGACCACAGTGCCCGTTGTGGGCGAACTACCCATTGCCGATGTCAAAGCCGGCGGAATTGTCGTACATGAGAACAAGAACAACCTGATGGAAGAAACCTTCCGTAAATTGCGTACCAACATTTTGTTTATGTTGGGCGAGACAGATAAGGTCGTCATGTTTACGTCTACTCAGCCTGGCGAGGGAAAGAGTTTCATTGCCGGCAATCTCGCTATCAGTATGGCTTTACTCGGCAAAAAGACCATCATCGTAGGTATGGACATCCGCAAGCCGGGCCTGAATAAACTATTCAAAATCAGCAAACGCGAGACAGGTGTGACAAACTATCTGAATGACCCGACAATAGCCCTGGAAGACATTATACAGCAAAGTGACATACACGCTAATCTGGACATCCTTCCAGGCGGTATAGTTCCTCCCAACCCGACAGAACTTGTTGCCCGTCCCGTATTGGAACAACTCATCAACACCCTTAAAGAAAAATACGACTATGTTATTCTTGATACAGCGCCTATGGCTATGGTGACAGATACAGCTATTATCGGACGTGTTGCTGATATGTGTATCTACGTTTGCCGTTCTGAAACGACGCCAAAGAGCGGATTCCAATACGTGAACCTCATCCAGAAAGAAAAGCACTTCAAGCACCTCGGTATTGTTATCAATGCCGTAGACATGTCTAAGCGTAAGAACAGCCACGGCTATGGTTACGGCTACGGCTACGGATATGGATACGGTTATGGATATGGATACGGTTATGGATACGGATACGGTTATGGATACGATTCCCAAAAGGAAGAAAAGACATGGTGGAAACGCGTAACCGAACGTATAATGAACATATTAGGAATATTTAAACGATAAATATAACAATTAAGCCTCCTAGAAAGGGAGGCTTAATTGTTATATATTCCAAGCAAGTGCTACTTGCTTATCCCATAAGAATCTCTACCGGTCCTTGATAGATTTATAGGCTTTTGAGTCCTGAGTATTTTTGTACGCCGGACGAATGATACGACGGTCATCGAAGTTGAGTTCTTCAATACGGTGCGCCATCCATCCCACAATACGCGCCATAGCAAAGATAGGAGTGTAAATCTCTGCAGGCAGACCAATCATGTCATAAATGAAACCACTGTAAAAATCAAGATTAGCACATATAGGCTTCTGCGTCTTACGAAAGCTTGAGATACATTTTATACTTTCCTGTTCAATAAATTTAAGAAACTCGTACTCTTTCTCCCGTTCTTTCTCCTTTGCGAGTTCTCCGGCAAGACGCTTGAGCTCAACCGCACGAGGATCGCTCATAGTGTACACAGCATGTCCTATGCCATAAATAAGTCCGCTCTTGTCATACACCTTTTTGTTAAGTATCTTATATAGATAGCTATCCAGTTCATCTGTATCTGTCCAGTCCGAGATATTGTTTTTCAAATGAGAGAACATATCCATCACCTTGATGTTAGCACCTCCGTGCAAAGGTCCCTTTAAAGAACCTATACCCGCGGCTATACTGGAATACGTGTCCGTACGAGTTGAGGAAGTAACCCGGACTGTAAAGGTAGAGTTATTTCCACCACCGTGTTCAGCCTGGATAATAAGAAGTAAATCCAACATGCGCGCATCAAGCTCCGTGTAATTCTCGTGTTTCAACATGAATAAGAAGTTCTCTGCGATTGTCTTCTTCTCGCGAGGATGACGTATATGAAGGCTCCGCCCTTGAACAGAGTGGCGATAAATATTGTAAGCATACGCCACAATAGTTGGAAATTTCGCAATAAGTTCTATTGCCTGTCTGATAAGATTATCTCTGGATATATCTTCAGGTGAAGGATCAAAGGTATACATTTCCATGACACATCGCGCCAGGATATTCATTATATTTGAACCCTCCAGGTCAACAAGATGCACTATGGTGCGGTGATCTAAAGGCATATTCTCATTGATAAGGTCTTGAAACATCTGCAGATTCTCACTATCAGGCAAATTACCCGAGAGAAGCAGGTAAGCAATCTCCTCAAAGCCGAAACGTTTTTCCTTCAGCAATGGGGTGACTAGATCATCCAACTCATAGCCGCGGTAGTACAACCGTCCAGGACATGGCTGCAGACTGCCGTCGTTATCCCGCTCGTAACCCACAACATTACCGATATTGGTCAGTCCCACAAGCACGCCAGAACCATCTTCGTTACGCAGACCACGCTTAACGCCATATTTCTGAAAGGCATCGTGAGGAATATGGCACGATTTCTTTATCTCTTCACTCAATTTATATATTAAATACTCTTTTTTCATGTCTATCTTTTATACAAAGGGTCGATTAAAATTTAAAGTGTCTTAATAAGAACTTCACCAAACTGTTCAGTTCCTAAAGTCTGTCCTTTATCCATAAATCTTGTCAAATCACTAGTAGCTATACCCTGGCTGAACAGTTTCTCTATGGCAGAAGTCACTAACAACCCGGCTTCACTCCAACCGATGTAATCCAACATCATCACAGCTGAAAGAATAATACTTGAAGGATTAACTATATTTTGACCTGCAATATCAGGTGCAATGCCATGCGTAGCCTCAAAAATAGCGTGACCTGTATTATAATTGATATTTGCTCCTGGCGCAATACCGATACCGCCAACCTGTGCCGCCAACATGTCGGATATATAATCGCCATTCAGATTCAATGTGGCAATAACACTATAATCCTGGGACTTCAATAAGGCATTCTGCAAAAAGGCATCGCATATACAGTCTTTGACCACAAGTTTTCCGCTCCTTAAGGCCTCTCCATATTCACGCTCAGCCAAGGCATAACCCCATTTCTTGAATCCACCTTCTGTGTATTTCATAATATTCCCTTTATGCACCAAGGTAACTGATGGCAAATCATGGGATAGCGCATACTCTATAGCTGATCGGATGAGCCGTTCGGAGCCCTCCACGCTTACAGGCTTGACGCCAAATGCCGACGTCTCAGGAAAACGTACTTTAGTTACCCCCATATCATCATGTAAGAACCAGCAGAACTTGCGCGCCTCATCCGAACCTGATTCCCATTCTATGCCGGCGTAGATATCCTCCGTATTCTCACGAAAAATACACATATCTACCCGCTCCGGATGCCTGACAGGGCTGGCGATGCCTTGAAAATAGCGCACAGGACGCAAGCACACATATAAATCCAATGACTGACGCAATGCCACATTCAGACTCCTTATACCACCGCCAATGGGTGTCATCAAGGGACCTTTGATTCCCACAAGGTACTCACGGAAAGCATCAAGCGTCGTCTGGGGCAGCCATTCACCCGTTTGCGCATGAGCCTTTCCGCCTGCAAGAACCTCAAGCCATTCAATTTTACGCTTGCCACCGTATGCTTTCATAATAGCGGCATCAACCACAGCCTGCATCACTGGAGTCACCTCTGCACCGACTCCGTCTCCCTCAATAAATGGTATCGTGGGGTGGCTGGGAACATTAAGTTTTCTGTTTACCGATGTTATTTTCATATGCTCAAATAGTTAATTTCCTCAATATCTCAGCGCAAATCAAATACACTTCTGCAAGTAATTAAGCGCAGAACCGGACTTGAACCACTCTATCTGTGTCTCACTATATGTGTGCTGCACTTCAAAACTTTCAGTCGAACCGTCTGTATGCCACAGTGTAAGCGTCAGGTGTTTTCCTGGAAGGAAACCGTCGAGTCCGCCCAGCGTCAGCCTGTCATTCTCCTGTACTCTATCGTAATCGTCTTTATTGACAAAAGTCAGTGCCAACATTCCTTGCTTCTTGAGATTCGTCTCATGAATACGGGCAAAACTCTTCGCCAAGACAACCTTTACGTTAAGAAAACGAGGTTCCATCGCCGCGTGCTCACGCGAAGAACCTTCGCCGTAATTATCTTCTGCAACGACGATAGAACTTATACCCTGACTTTTATAGTTCTTTGCAGCTGCCGATACTTCTTTATACACTCCGTCCAACTGGTCTTTTACATAATTGGATTTCCCGTTGAAGGCATTGACCGCACCCATCAGTAAGTTATTGGAGATATTCTCAAGGTGACCACGGTATTTCAGCCACGCACCAGCCATAGAGATATGATCTGTTGTGCATTTGCCTTGCGTTTTTATCAACAAAGGCATATCAGTCAAGTCCTTGCCATCCCAAGCCTTGAAGGGCTCCAGTCTCTGCAGACGGTCAGACATAGGGTCAATAAATATCTCCACAGCCTCGTGTTTATCGTCAGGAGGAACGAACAACCCCTTTTCTACCAGTGCCTCAACACCTGCTGCTCCCTCGGCAGTCTCGAAACCTTTTGGTGGGAAATCAAAACCATCAGGAGCATCCAGCATCACGGGCTCTCCTTCTATATTAAGCAGACTGTCAGTGACAGGATTGAAGTCCAACCTACCCGCTATGGCTAAAGCAGTAGCCATTTCCGGAGACCCTATGAATGCATATGTATTAGGATTGCCGTCAGCACGGCGTCGGAAGTTACGATTGAAAGAGGTGACAATGGCGTTTTTGCGCTCAGTGCTATCTGTATGACGGTTCCACTGACCGATACACGGTCCGCAGGCATTAGCCATTATCGTCGCGCCCATACGCTTGAAATCATCCAATATGCCATCACGCTCCGCTGTGTAGCGTATCTGTTCGGAGCCCGGATTGATGATGAGCTGCGCTTTTACATTGATATGCTTTTCGTAGGCCTGCCGGGCAACAGACGCCGCCCTGCACAAGTCTGAATAACTGGAATTAGTGCATGAACCGACAAGGCCCACCTCCACTACCGCAGGATAATCATTCTGGTCAACAGCAGCTTTCATTCTTGAGAGCGGCGTTGCAGCATCGGGTGTAAAAGGTCCGTTCAAATGAGGCTCGATTTCCGACAGATTGATTTCCAACAACTGGTCAAAATATCTCTCAGGTTCAGCCAACACTTCATCGTCCGCACGTAACAATGCAGCTTGCGCATCTGCCATTAAGGCTATCTCCTTGCGGTTGGTCTGGCAAAGATATTCCTTTGTCCGGTCATCGTAAGGAAAAATGCTGCAAGTCGCACCTAACTCTGCTCCCATATTGCATATCGTTGCACGTCCGGTGGCAGACAAACTTTTCACACCGTCACCAAAATATTCCAATATAGCATTGGTACCACCTTTGACAGTGAGCAAGCCCAATATCTCCAAGATGACATCTTTTGCAGTCGCCCACCCCGAAAGCTTACCTGTAAGACGGACACCTATCAGACGCGGCATCCTCAACTCCCAAGGCTGCCCTGTCAGTACATCTACGGCATCAGCTCCACCTACACCCACAGCTATCATGCCCAAACCACCGGCATTGGGTGTATGAGAGTCTGTGCCTGTCATCATCCCGCCGGGAAAGGCATAATTTTCTAATATAGTCTGATGGATTATGCCTGCCCCCGGTGCCCAAAAGCCGATGTGGTATTTCCGTGAGGCGGTCCGCAAAAACTGATAGACTTCTTGGTTCATCTCCTTCGCTACTGTCAAATCAGGCCCGGCACCGGCATCAGCCTTTATCAGGTGGTCACAATGGACTGAAGCAGGCACTGCAACCTCACTCTTTCCAGCATTCATAAACTGCAACAGTGCCATCTGGGCAGTTGCATCCTGCATAGCGACACGGTCGGGGCGGAAGTCGACATATTCTTCGCCACGCTTAAAAGCGTGCAAAGCGTCCGGACTATACAAGTGCGCATAGAGCACTTTTTCAGCATAAGTCAAAGGATGGTTTAATAAGCAGTGTGCGTTTTTTACGCGTGACGAATAACTCGCATAGAAGTTATTTACCATGTCTATATCCAATACCATAATTAATATATATTCAAATTTGCATAATAGTGAAATCTAATTCAAAGGTAAAAAGAAAAACTTACCCGCGATACAGGCATAATGGCAAATTACAAAGGATATCGACCCAAAAATAACAAAATGTAATATTTATTCCAACAAAGAGTTGAAATTTGCAAGATTGACTGTGCAAAATTGTAGCATCAGTTCATGATACACAGCATAAGATATTCACCCATACTTTTCCGGCAGCCAAGTACAGATGAGATTACAACAACCTCATGTCTGCCCGATGCGTACCAGTCATAATACAGATAAGCCGCGCCGTCATAACACATTTAGCCATACGGTTATCTTCAACCTCAAAACGCTGACGCGGATATCCGCGGAAAAGAAATGAACCGCAACAACATAGCGGCCGTTCCTGAAGCTCTACACAGGAACGGCCGCTATATCAGCAGTTAAGTATCAGTATAGTTTATGCCCCATACAGCGTGGACAAATCATCTAATCATCGCAACCTGACACAGATTCCAGAGAAAACTGATTAGAGCTTAGCCTCCACGACAACGACAGCATTTGGCTCAAGTTTTACGCTGGCCACGCCATTTTTGACACTCAAGATGGTCTCTGAATATAATTTCACAGAGCTGACCATGTGTGCCGTCACTTCGCCGTCTTTCACATTTGCCATGTGAATTTTTACGTTTTTAGGGCGGTTGACATTATCGTTTTCATTATAACGCGCAACCATTACACGCAGCGTGCCGTCATCACCCTTAGCTGCAACAGCATACAGGTCATCCTCGTCCGCCTTTGCCTCAACTTGTCTCCCCAAGCCAGCCAAACGGCTCCATGCATAGAAACTGTAATATGCCGGCAACGGCTGGAAAGTGTAAAAATCAAACAAGCCGTTGTATGGCGTTTCAGGTCGGGCATCATAATACATAAGTATATCTACGGGAGTATTTTGGCACGCAATCATCGTCGCTGCGGTAAATGCCGCACCTTTTATACCGTGAACAGTCTTTAGACTATAGGGATAATCATCTGTCCAGCCGCGTATGTAATTCCACTCATTCAATATCGTCTCAGTCTTCTCGTAGCCGTATTTGTCTGCCAGTGTGCGCATGCGCTCCGACTTCGCCGCAATTTTTTTCGGGTCGGTTGTATAGATGTGCCATGAGAAGAAGTCCATGGGAACCTTCTCTTTCGCCATATGCGCCAGGAAACGGTCAGCCCACTGTTCGTTGCCTGCCAGTGCCGGACCTCCGATATGAAGGTTAGGAAAACATTTTTTCAGATGCTTTGCCGTGATGGTATACAACTCAAAGAACTGTTGCTCGGTACCGCCCCATGTCCTGGGATTGGTATTCCACGTTTTTACGTCAAGGTCGGCTTCATTCCATATCTCCCAATAGCGTATATTCCATTGGTGACCGTCGGCCCAGCCCTCGTTGTAGTGACGGATGATGTGCTCACACACCTTTGCCCACTTCTTGAAATCGGCAGGAGGCATTATGCCATATTTCTTGACATGATGCTCTATCTTCTGTCCCAAGCGGAAGAAAACCTCTGTACCCATCTGACGGATACGTTTAAGATACCAGTCGGTGATAGCAAAATCGTACGCCGTCGGATCATCAGCCTTTTTACTGAAATCCGGGAAAATGGCTGTGATGTCCACAGTATGCTCAGACCCGTAACACTCACTGAAAGCAGCGTCATGAGTACGCGCAAAAGGAATTTTGGCCGCCTTATAGTCGTCAAAGTTATCGCGTATCTGACTATTGCCCAATCCGTAAGGGCCACCCGGACCATTATTGACACCGTTCATCGGCTTAATCGGACCGAGAACTTTATCTGGGTTCACATTCACATCTGCACAAGCGAAACCTGCCAGCAGCAAAGCAACAAGAGTTATAATTTTTCTTTTCATATTATTGTATATTACATTTTGTTTGAACTGTTTTTAACGCTCCTTTCCTCTGCGCAACCGCCATAGCGGCCACTGAAACCGACAGAGAACGACACCGAACGGTGTCCGCTCCTTGCCATAAGCAAAGATATACAAAAAAACTTTCCATCACAATGATAAATCTATTTTCTTTGCGCAATAGTACGAATCCACCTGACAGGAACAGTCCTATGTTCCATCCCGTGGAATATAAGTTCCAGCCTCCGGAATCTACGTTCCAGCCCATGGAACATAAGTTCCGCCCCGTAGAACGGACAACATATCAGCATAGACTCGTGTGACTATTCGCGTAAGAAAACTTTTTTTCACACCTGTACCAAATGCGACAGAAACCAAGTAAAGGCATATTACACCAAAGCAATTGCCATAATTTCCGTCCAAATGCTCCGCATTAGCAGGTTTTCTTATAACTTTGCATTAAAGAAACAATAAATCATGTTGATAGACAAGAAACTTCTGGATGAATTGTGCGCACAGGCAAAAGCTTCGCCCAGACTGCGCATGAACTATGACTTGCGCACATCATCAGCTGACGGTTCCCAACGCATGCTGAATGCCCTGGAGATGGGTACAGCCATTCCTATTCACCGTCATCAGGATACGGCCGAGACAGTAATCATGTTGAGAGGAAGCGTAAAAGAGATGTTTTACGATATCACTGACGGTACTGCCGTCAAGACAGCCGAGTTTATCCTCAAAGCAGGCAGCGATGCATGCGCCCTTCAGATACCCAAGGGGCAATGGCACACATTGGAATGTCTTGAGCCTGACTCCGTCCTTTTTGAGGCAAAAGACGGTGCGTTTGTACCGCGCAACGAAAACGACGAGTTTCATGCCAAATAACGACACGTAAGAATATGAAATGCTTAATATTGGCCGCAGGATATGCCACACGACTATATCCTTTGACAGAAAACTTTCCGAAACCATTGCTCAAAGTCGGCGAAAAAACCATATTGGACTGGCTGATTGACGACATTGACGGTGCAGGACCGGTGGATGAATATATTGTCATCAGCAATCATAAGTTTACCCGTCACTTTGAGACATGGGCAGCAAACAAAAAACAGAGAATCACCATTATTGATGACGGGACTGTCACCAACGAGACCCGTTTAGGCGCTGTCAGGGACATACAATTGGCACTGACACAAATTAAAGACACCCCTGCTGACGGTTATCTCGTCATCGCCGGAGACAATGTGCTGGACTTCAGCTTGCGCCGTTTTATAGCGTACGCGTCTGAAAAACAGACAAGTTGCATTATGCGCTACTACGAATCTGAAGCTGAGAAACTCAAGAAATGCGGTATCGTGGAAATAGACTGTAACGATCGCATCATCAGCATGGAGGAAAAACCGACGCAGCCTAAATCACACTGGTGCTGTCCGCCTTTCTACTATTACACAACGGGGGATGCGCAAAAGATTGACTCAGGTATCAAGAATGGCTGCGGCATTGACGCTCCAGGCAGTTATATCGCATGGTTGGCGACACAAGTGCCTGTCCATGCCATGGAGATGCCGGGAAAACGCTATGACATAGGAAACCTTGCCAGTTATGAGCAAGTACAGCAGACCTATCACGGCATAAATGAATAGCAGACCTATATATAATTTTATATAACACAGAACATAATCAAACACATATGAAAATATTGGTTACAGGTGGCGCAGGTTATATTGGCAGCCATACATTAATAGAATTGTATGCCGCCGGGCATACCGCAGTTGTAGTAGACAATCTGTACAATTCCAGCAGAGAATCATTGAAGCGCGTAGCAAAAATAATCGGTATAGACGAAATACCTTTCTACAATGTCGACATCCGTGACAGAGCCGGATTGGAAAACGTTTTTGCCAATCACCAATTTGATTGTTGCATACATTTCGCCGGACTGAAGGCTGTAGGCGAATCCGTGGCGAAACCATTGGAGTATTACGAAAACAACATGAACGGCACTTTCGTGCTGCTTGACGTCATGCGCAAGCACAACTGTAAGAATATCATATTCTCATCCAGTGCTACCGTATATGGCGACCCTGCCATCATCCCTATTACAGAAGACTGCCCTAAAGGCCACTGCACCAACCCATACGGACAAACGAAAAGTATGCTTGAAGAAGTGCTGAAAGACGTTCAGAAAGCCGACCCGGAATGGAATGTCGTGCTGTTGCGCTACTTCAACCCTATTGGTGCCCACAAAAGTGGCACTATCGGAGAAAACCCCAACGGTATCCCAAACAATCTCATGCCGTATATCACCCAGGTTGCCGTAGGCAGGCGACAGGAACTGGGCGTCTTTGGTAATGACTATGACACGCCTGACGGCACAGGCGTACGCGACTACATCCACGTAGTAGACCTGGCCAACGCTCACGTATGCGCCCTGAAAGCCATTGCAAGAAAATGTGGTATAGGCATCTATAATATTGGTACTGGCCATGGATATTCAGTCCTTGACGTGGTCAACGCTTTTGTCAAAGTAAATAACGTTGACGTGCCGTACAGCATCAAACCGCGCCGTCCGGGCGACATCGCCACCTGCTACTGCAACCCCGCAAAGGCCAAAGCAGAGCTCGGCTGGGAAGCCAAATACGGCATTGAAGACATGTGTCGCGACAGTTGGAACTGGCAAAAGAACAATCCCAACGGTTACGCAGACCAATAACAGGACGACGCAATGGGGCCAATAAAATTCGCACCATGGCTGCGCACTATGGTATGGGGCGGAAACAAAATTTCCAAATATAAAAACCTGTGCGAGGAAGTCGACCAAATCGGCGAGAGTTGGGAAATCTCAGCCGTAGAGGGCCATGAGTCCGTAGTTACGGAAGGTCTGTTTAAAGGAAAGACTTTACCTGAACTGGTAAAGACATTCAAAGGTGATCTAGTCGGCCAAGAGATATACAAAAACTACGGAGATCGCTTCCCGTTGCTGATAAAAATCATCGACGCCCAACAAGATTTGAGCATTCAGGTTCACCCCAACGACGCTTTGGCACATGAACTGCACGGCGAAGGGCAATTCGGGAAAACTGAGGCATGGTATGTTATCGACGCAGAACCCGGCTCATACCTTTATTCGGGCATGAAAACCGCCGTGACACCCGAAGAGTACAAACAGCATGTGACTGACGGAACAATATGTGACGTGTTGGCGAAACATGAGGTAAAGGCCGGTGATGTGTTTTTCATTCCAGCCGGCAGAGTACATGCCATCTGCTCAGGTATCATGTTGGCAGAAGTGCAGCAGACCTCCGACTGGACTTACCGTATCTTTGATTACAACCGACTGGGATTGGACGGGAAGCCACGGGAACTGCATACAGACAATGCTGCCAAAGCGATAGACTATAACGTTTATGACGATTATCGCACACACTATAACGGTGCAACGGAACACGTGAACGCAATTATTGAGTGTCCATACTTCTCAATGTATCATATGGAGACATCATCGCCACAGCACATAGCAATGAAAGCAAAAGATTCCTTTGTTGTCTTGATGGCATTAAAGGGAGAATGTGATGTCACGACTCAGGGCGGAACAGTAACGCTGAGGACAGGAGAAAGTTGTCTGATTCCCGCCTGCGAAGCAGACTTTGATATACAGCCGCACAAAGGACAGACGAAGTTGTTAATCGCAACAGCATAGAAAAAAAATCAGGACTACACTCACGCAGCCCTGATTTTTTAAAAGAATATTATCGTAATATCATCAAAAACTTCCTACCATGTATATGTCAGCGTACCTTCTTCCCAGTTTGTATTAAAAACGAATGAACCAGTCGCTGTATCGGCAAACAACGCTCCTGTAGCGTAAGTTTTCTTGTTTTGCTTCATCGGCACATTTTTCAGGACTTGCGTATAAAGGACATTGCCGTCTGCATCCAAACCTTCAACCGCAACATCAGTGTTACCCTCTGCAGCCGCCAAGAAGATATAGCACGTCAATGATGCGCCCGCTTTGTAAGAATCAACGTCTCTTACACACGTACCATTGGTCTCCGTCGCCAAACCTGTGGTTGGGTCAAAGGATTTTCCACCATTCGCAACAGTGAATCTGATTTTCTTCACAGTTGAGGGAAGTACGTTAGTGTGCTTCAGGTTCAAACAACTGATAGGACGGCTCATCTCAATGCTGATATTTTTAGACGAAGTCGCAGAAATCTCAACAGATTGTGATGCCGAATAAGTATCCGACAGACACTCTGCCGTAAAAGACACTTTGTTTTTAGACTCAATCGTTGCTCCGGTACCTACTTTACAACCAACGGCGACAAAAGTATATGTACCAAATTTCAGCTCTGTGCTGAAGTTGCCAAAGCCCTCGTCTGTCGAGTTTTGCGTGGCGTTGTAGACATTCTCGCCATTTTCATCGAAAATAGCAAACGTAAGAGAAGCGATACCAGATTCAGTGGCTCCCACAGTTTTTTGCGAAGTACCATCAAAATCAGTTACTTGAAGTTCAAAAGGCGCAATACTCACATGCACCGTTGCCGAAGAAGTTTGGGCTTCATCGTCTGTTGCTGACTGACAAGAAACAAGACCAAGGCCTGCTAAGACGATTAATGCCATCATAATTAGTTTTTTCATAGTAAAAATATTATGTTAACAATTATTGTTCAGCAAAACTACACAATGAACTCTTAACGGCAAAACAATTCACCAAAGTATATTTACCCACATGGGTAAAATCCTTCCCGGGAACAACAAAAAAAGAAACCTGTTTTTGCGGTTTCTTTTTCTCTTTGTAGCGAGAGTGGGGTATGATCCCACGACCTCCGGATTATGAATCCGACGCTCTAACCAGCTGAGCTATCTCGCCACATTTTATCAGGTTTCCTAATAACGGGTGCAAAGTTAGGATTATTTTTTTTATCGTCCAAGAGTTTTCTCACTTTTTTTGTTCTTTCCATGAATGAAAAGACAAATTTTATCTCATGGTTCCCTAAAGAAGGGCAACTGACGGTCCTAATACAATCCCGTCCGCTTCATTTCCGCCTTGACCCTCGGTGCCAGACGGAAGATGGTGAACATTGTCGCAAATGCCATTAAAGCAAATGCCAAGTCCATGATGCTGATAGCTGTATCCAAAGAGATGACACAAGCCAGTATCAACATAAGCAAGTAGAAATAGTTGTAATACTTGGCATTTTGCATGCCGAACAGATAGCCGAAGCACTTTGTACCGTAATATGAATAAGAAAACATTGTGGAAAAGGCGAAGATGGTGACGATAAGCATCAACAGATACTGCCCTGCCCCGGGTAGCAGTGCCTCATAAGAGCCCAAGGCAATAGTCAGGCCCTTGACACCTTCAACATGATACTGGTCAGCCATGATGATAGGTATCGCCGTCAGTGTGCAGACGAAGCCGGAATCAATGGCAGGTCCGAGCATAGCAACCAGTCCCTCGCGTGTCGGCTCGTTGTTACGTGAGGCACCGTGCATCAACGATGCCGTACCGACACCTGCCTCATTGACATACATAGCTCTGCGCGCACCGATTATGGCGATGCCGACAAAAGCCCCGAAGCCCGCTTTCATACTAAATGCGTTGAGAACAATCTCCGCAAAGACGCCAGGCAGTTTGGTGATGTTCATTATTATTATAATGGTTACCAAAATAAAATATAGCGTCACCATCATCGGTGCCATCTTGGATGCGATTTTAGATATACGACTGATGCCTCCCAATATAACGACAGACACAATGGAACCGATGGTCAGGCCAATGACAAGTTTTGTCGTAACCGTCTCCTTCAATGTAAAGACCGTTACGATACTTTCTGTCAGTTGGTTGGCTTGCATGGTGCACAGGCATCCGATAAGCGCAAAACTCGAGAAAAACACAGCCAGGGGCTTCCATTGCTTGCCCAAGCCTTCTGTCATGATGTACATCGGACCGCCCTGCACCTCTCCGAGGTTGTCTTTTCCCTTGTACATGATGGCCAGCGTACCTTCAAAAAACTTAGTGCTCATACCAACCAGCGCACTGACCCACATCCAGAAGATAGTGCCGGGACCGCCCATTGCTATGGCTATAGCCACACCGGCGATATTGCCCATACCTACCGTAGAACTGATAGTCGTCATGAGCGCCTGAAAAGAACTTATCTGCCCTTCACCGGAGTGCTTCTCCGCAAGCGACCTGAGCGCCTTGCCCATGCACCGCAGCGAGATAGCTTTGGAATAAACAAACAGGCACATGCCGCCACCTATCAAAAGGATGAACAACGGATAACCGCACACGAAATCCGTCACAGTCGAAATATAGTCTTTAAGTGTATTAAGGAAATGCATGAGATGTAATACTGGTATTTAAAATAAACTTTTAATAAAAAACCAAATCACCGGCACCAAGAGCGCTGGCAGGAAATTGAGGGTCTTGACGTTTTTTATATTCAGCAACGAAAGTCCTGAACCTGTAATCATTAGTCCGCCGACAATAAGCAACTCTGCCATAAGCTGGTCACTGACAGCACTGCTGGAAATCATCGTAATTGCATAGAACATGCCTTGCCAGCAAAACAGCACAGGTGCCGCCAACACCATGCCAATGCCGTAAGTTGACGCAAAAACGACACTTGACACCAAGTCAAGCGTTGCATTAGTGAACAGAAAAGTATTGTCACCCTTGAGGGCGCTGATGACGGGTCCCAACATAGACAACGGACCTATACAGTAAAGGAGAATAGCTGTAGAAAGCCCCTGTGACAGCCTGTTCTTATCCGTCTCGCCTTTGGAATGTTTGTCAACCAGACGGTTAAACCATTTGTCGATATCAACAGCCGTCCCGATAACACCACCGAGGGCTATCGATACTATAAACAAAATAGGATATGCGCTCTTGGGAAAATTGGTAATCGAGGCATTAAGGCCAATGGCAAGACTTGCCAGACCCAGACCGTTGTATAAGACCTCTTTATATTTCTCTTTGATGCCTCTATGCATGACGGCTCCGATAATAGAGCCTACAATTATAGTGCACGTATTGACAATGGTTCCAAGCATAAAACAATTGATATTAATATGATTGCAAAAGTACAATAAAATATTGTTAGTAGGATTAAAATAACGGTATAATTCACTTCATACAGGCTTTTACGGGAAACACGAGATACCGCTGCCGGACGGCCCTTCCGCCCCTATGCGGAATACAATTTGCGTCACCGCGGTCCAGCATTTTTTCCAAAGCCGACGCGCAATCCTTTCAAAGGGATGGAACATAAGTTCCATAGGCCGGAACGGACATTCCACAGGCTGGAACCTACATCCCATAGGCTGGAATATAAAACATGACGACGCACAAGGTTTTCATTTGCACACAATAACATTAGCACGACAAAACCACAGGCACAAAAAAAATAAGACAAAACTCACTGTAGCGTATAAATATTTATTATCTTTGCATTTGATAATGAATTTAAATTTATAGAGACATATCAATATCTCTAAACATAAAAATATAAAGAGACTTAAATATTTAATGAAAATAAAAGTTGGACTGATTGGCTTTGGCCGAATGGGCCGTTTTTATCTTACAGAATTTCAACGCAGTTCATGCTATGACGTAGCATATATCTGTGACTTGAAAGAGGAAAACCGTGAGCTGGCACATCAGCTATCCCCCGACTCAACTATAACAGACAGCGTTGATGTTATTTTCAATGACAACTCCATACAATTAGTCGTACTCTGCGCCTTGGCAAACTCTCGCAAAGAGCAGATTGAGAAAGCCAGACAGACCGGGAAACACATTATATCGGAAAAGCCGATAGCAGACAGCATTCAACGGGAATGGGAGGTTGTGGACATGCTGCATGACTATGACAAGTTCTACACTGTCAATCTGTATCTGCGCAATTCCTGGTATCACAATGCCATAAAGGACTTCATTGAAGAAGGAGAGATCGGCGAACTGGCAATATTACGCATCTGTCACATGACCCCGGGGCTGGCTCCGGGCGAGGGCCATGAATATGAAGGGCCCGCTTTCCATGACTGCGGCATGCACTATGTTGACATCGCCCGCTGGTATGCCGGCTGTGAATATAAGACCTGGCACGCTCAAGGCATCAATATGTGGAGTTACAAAGACCCATGGTGGATACAATGTCATGGCACCTTTGAGAATGGCGTAGTCTTCGACATCACGCAAGGCTTTGTCTATGGGCAACTTGCCAAAAACCAAATCCACAATTCCTACATTGACATTATCGGTACAAAAGGCGTGGCACGCATGACCCATGACTTCAAGACGGCAAAAGTGTCCCTGCATGGCGTAACCAAGACACTGGAGATAGAAAAACCGTTCGGCGGCAAAAACATTGACAAACTTATTGCTGAAATGGCCGACTCTATCATGAGCGGCAAGCGCAATGCTGGAATGCCTGAGATGCGCGACTCCGCCATCTCTTCTGAATTTGCATGGCGGTTCCTTGAAGACGCTCACACACACGAATTACCGGCCATAGGTAACCTGAAAGAACTTAACGAGATACGCGAGCGCCGCGCTAAGATGACCGACGGTTACGGACTATTGCATAAATTAGACTAAACTGATATATTTAATAACTTCAAAAAACAAAATTATGTCTGACATTTCAAGAAGAGATTTTCTCAAGAAAGGTAGTGCGGCCCTCGCAGGTCTGACTATCGCTCCTACGATTGTACCCAACACGGTACTTGGAAAGAAGTACAACCACAAGGCTCCATCTGACAAACTGAACATTCTCGGTGTAGGTGTCGGTGGCCGTGGTTTCTCTGATTTGAAGAAAATGGAAACAGAAAACATCATCGGTCTCTGCGATGTTGACTGGAAGTATGCTAAACATGTCTTTGACCATTATCCAAAAGCCAAGACATTCAACGACTACCGCAAGATGTATGATGAGATGTTGCCACAGGCTGACGCAGTGGTATGCGCTACCGCAGACCACACTCACGCTATCGTTGCCGCTGACGCCATGTCTGCAGGCAAGCACGTTTACGTTGAGAAACCGCTGACTTTGTATGTATATGAATCACGTTTACTTGCCAAGATGGCCAAGAAATACAAAGTGGCTACACAAATGGGTAACCAAGGTGCTTCCATGGCGGGAACACGTAAGGCTATCAACTGGTTGTGGAATGGTGAGATTGGCGAAGTTAAGCGTATCGAGGCATACACCAACCGTCCTATCTGGCCGCAAGGTCTGCCAAAGCCACAAGGTTCTCAGCCTATCCCTTCCACAATGAACTGGGAAGGCTTCATCGGCCCGGCAAAAATGCGCGACTACAATGAAATCTATACTCCCTGGAACTTCCGCGGATGGTGGGACTTCGGTTCTGGCGCCCTCGGTGATATGGCCAACCATATCCTCCAGACAGCATTCAAAGGTCTGAACTTAGGATATCCTGACAGAGTTTTAGGTAGTTCCACCATGCTGATGACAGACTCCTGCCCGACTGCAGAAATGGTAACATACCACTTCCCTGCCCGTCCTAATCTTCCCAAACTGGCTTTGCCTGAGTGCGAACTGACCTGGTATGATGGCGGTATCGTCAACAAGTTGCCATTCGACATGCCTGAAGGCAAAAAGTTTGACGGCAATGGCGTTTGCGTATTCTATGGTACAAAAGACACTATGGTTGTCGGCACCTATGGCAACAACCCGTTCCTGGTATCCGGCCGTGAGCCTATCGTTCCAGAGCTCTGCCGTATCGTACCTAACGACAACCACCAGCAAGACTGGGTACGCGCTTGTAAGGAATCTGCCGACAGCCGCATAGAGACCGAATCTTGCTTTGCTCAGTCAGGTCCGCTGAACGAGACCGTAGTTATGGGCGTTGTCGCTGTACGTTTGCAGGAACTCGGCCAATGGCTCGACTGGGATGGCGAGAACATGAAGTTCACTAACATTCCTGAAGGTGCCAAGGTTAGACCAAGCAACGAAATCAAATTCAGCATCAAAGATGGTCACCCGACGTTCAAAAACAACGACACCACCCCAATGGATGCTAACGAATATGCAGCCAACTTGATTAAACCTATCTATTATAATGGTTACAAGTTGCCTGAAATTCCTACAGTATAATTTGGAACACCACATCTAAATCATTGGAAGTCGTGTTTGCATGACAGATACTTCTACAACGCGAACACGACTTCCTTTATCTTATCAAATCATAATCCACAAACTTTGTTATCTGAAAAGATACATATAAAATTGACTATCACATGAAGAAAATATTGCTGATTGCAATTGCAGCTATGTCTTTCGGTTGGGCTAATGCAGCACAGAAACCAGAAAATACAATAGTCTTGGGAACTTCTCAAGGTTTTCAAGGTCCGGAGATTGAGAAGAACACGTACAATGTAGACAAAAAGGGATATATCGTCCTCTTTGACGGCACATCCCTGAAAGGCTGGAGAGGTTATGGCAAAAACCATGTGCCCGTGCGCTGGGAAATAGAAGACGGCACATTACACTTCATCGGCCACAATAATCCCAAATACAAGGACGAAAAAGGCAACAAGAGAGAGGGCGGTGACTTGATTTTCGCTCACAACTTCAAGAATTTTATTTTTGAGATTGAATGGAAAATCTCTAAAGGCGGTAACTCCGGCATCTTCTATCTTGCGCAAGAGACAACAAACGCCGACCGCAGCAAACTTGAGCCTATCTACATTTCATGTCCCGAGTATCAGGTGCTCGACAATGAGAACCATCCCGATGCCAAATTAGGCAAGGACAACAATCGCAAGGCCGCCTCACTGTATGACATGATTCCTGCGAAACCACAGAACGCTAAGCCTTATGGCAACTGGAACAAAGCAAAAATCGTTGTTCAAGACGGCAAAATCACTCATTACCAGAATGGCGCTGAGGTGCTGACCTACAACCTCTGGACTCCTGAATGGATAAAACTTCTTCAAGACAGCAAATTCAGTGAGAAAAAATGGCCACATGCCTACCAGCTGCTCAGCAACTGCGGTGGTAAGAACCACGAAGGTTTTGTTGGCATTCAAGACCACGGCGACGATGTTTGGTATCGGAATATCAAAATTAAAGTATTGGAATAATTCAAAATCAGATAAAACATGAAGAAATTATTATTTGTAGCACTTGGTGCTCTGCTGTTCGTTTCTTGCGGACAAAAGAAATGTGACTGCAACTGCAAATGTGGTTGCGACAAATGCGCATGCTGTGCAGACTCTGCAACTGGCGCACCCGCTGCTGACGCAGAATTTACCATCGTTGAAAACGAGCAAGTTGACCTTGCTACATTAAAACAGGATGCAGACGAATACTATGTTCTCTTCGACGGCGAAACGCTTAACGGTTGGAGAGGCTATGGTATGACAGAAGCTCCTAAGAGCTGGGAAGTACAAGACGGAGCTATTCATTTGATTGGTTCAGGTACAGGCGAGGCTCAGGCTGAAGGTGGCGGCGACCTCATGTTTGCCCACAAGTTTACCAACTTTGAATTGGAGCTTGAATACAAGATTTCCAAAGGCGGTAACTCTGGTATCTTCTATCTTGCACAGGAAGCCAAAGGCGCTGACGGCAATTATCTCCCCATCTGGCAGTCATGCTCAGAATATCAGGTATTGGACAACGACAACCACGTTGACGCAAAACTGGGTGTAGACGGCAACCGCCAGTCTGCATCTCTGTATGACATGGTTCCCGCAAAACCTCAAAATGCCAAGAAATATGGCGAGTGGAATACTGCTAAGATTGTTGTATTTAAAGGTACTGTCATCCACTACCAGAATGGCGAAAAAGTTTTGGAATATCACCTTTGGACCCCGAAGTGGAAAGAAATGCTTGACAACAGCAAATTCTGCAAAGGTGGCGAATTCCCATGTGCATATGGCCTGATGATTAACGAAGGAAAGAATGGCGGCTACATCGCAGTTCAAGACCACGGCGATGACGTATGGTACCGCAATATCCGCATCAAAGTTATGGATTAACGTTTAACTTTAAAAAACTTTAACTGCAATGAAAAAACTATTCATATTGCTTCTGGTGCTGTTCTGCGGTATGCAGGCATCAGCTCAGGTAAAGAAAGCTAAGGCTAAAGAGCCATTACCCCAAAAAGAGATGGCATTGCAACTGTATTCAATCCGTACAATCTTCAATGCCGGCAATTACGCTGAGACACATGAAAAAATTTTCAAGCAACTGAAGCAATTCGGTTACACAGGTGTTGAAGCTGCCAGCTATAAAGACGGCAAATTCTATGGCGTAACTCCTGAGCAATACAAGGCTGACCTTGCAGCTGCCGGTTTGGAGTCTATGTCTTCACACACAAGTCACCGCCTGAGCGCAGAGGAACTCTCCAGCGGCAAATTTGAGAAATCAATGCAATGGTGGAAAGAAGCTGTTAAGGCTCACAAAGCAGCAGGCTTGAAATATATCGTCACACCATCTGACCACTTCCCCAAATCTATGGCAGAGGCCAAAGTATTGTGTGAATACCACAACGCCATCGGTAAGCTCTGTAAAGAAAATGGCATCAAGTATGGTTACCACAGCCATTCTTTTGAGTACCAGAAAATTGAAGGTACAGACCAGATTTGGTATGACTACTTTATTCAGAACACTAACCCTGATTATGTTTTCTTCCAGATGGATGTATACTGGTGTGTCATGGCTCAGATGAGTCCTGTTGAGTATTATAAGAAATACCCAGGTCGTTTCACTTGCCTCCATATCAAGGACAAATACGAACTCGGCCAAAGCGGTATGCTCGGTTTTGACGCCATCTTCAAGGCATACAAAATCAGTGGCATGAAGGACTTTGTTGTAGAGTTAGAGCGTACAGATGGTTCTATAGACATCATGGAAGGCGTTAAGCGCAGTGCTACTTATTTGCGCAAATCCAAATTTGTTAAGCCAAGCTACCGCAATCTGTAATATACTCTGTTAGTCTCATTTCAAAAAACTCATTTGAACTCAAAAGTTCAAATGAGTTTTTTATATC
>CACXEH010000013.1 GCA_902766625.1 uncultured Bacteroidales bacterium
ACTGTGCAGAAAATGAAATCTGTCTCTTGTTCGGGTACATACTTTAATTTTGTCTGGGTGCCGTTGAGAAATCCTTTGCCTGTCAGTCCGCCTGATCCGATGGCTATTTCGCTTTGCCGTACGTTATAGCCGGCTCCGTTGATGTCGTCTTCCAATCCTAATGCTACGCGTATGCGGGTTTGCTGATGTGGTTTGAGAATGTCGTTGAGAACGTAATCTGTAGAATAGTGCATGGTCAGAGACCCTGCGGTAAAGGCTGCGATAAGCAACAATCTGGTATTTCGCATTCTGAAGGCAAGCGTACAAAGATAGGCGATGCATCCTATACATACCGCCAGTTGTACCCAGGAAATATCAAAGACATAAAAGAAACGTGATGCGATAAAGGTGAGAAACAATGCCCCAAGTCCGTAGAGGAACATTTTTTTGGCGTGTGTCTTGTCATTGTCGTATACAAGATCAAGGCTGATGGTAAATATCCATATTAATGACAAAACTATGAAAGTTCCGAGTGAGGTATGGGTGTATGCGAGTTCAAAGACGTTGTAGCGTAAACCGGCAATAAAATATACTGCGGCGGCGATTCCGACAAAGAGAACGCTTCCGCTCATGCCTTCACGGTACAGGACCAGAAAAAATGCCAGATAGACGAGAGCGGAACCGGTTTCTTTTTGTAGGATGATGAGGATGGCAGGAATGATTATGATAGCACATGCCATTACGAAGTTTCTGGTCCGTGCCAGTGAGAAGCCGTATGTCCCCATTAGTTTGGCGAGTGCCAGCGCTGTGGTTGTTTTGGCAAATTCAGCAGGTTGTAGACTCACCGATCCGATGTCTATCCATGAATAAGAGCCTTTGTGGTCAGTTGCAATAAAAGGTGTGACAAGCAAAACCGCCATCATGAAGATGTAAAGGATGTTGGAGAAAGTGTCATAGATCTTGTCATCGATGAGCAGCAGCGTAAATCCCCATATTAAAGCCAGGCCTATCCATAATAGCTGTTTGCCGGCCCGGGTGGCGAAGTCAATGGTGATAGCGTCACCGAAATTATAGGTTGCACCCATTACGGAGAGCCAGCCCAGTGCGACGATGATGAGGTAGAGCAGGATAGTGAGCCAATCCATCGACCTGAATATACCGCGTGCGCTAACGTTGTCTTGTGCCATAACTTATGATTTTGTGTGCGAAGGCTTCGGCGGTAGCTTGGGAGCTTTCCGAGAGTTTGCCGTTGATATATTGCTCAATCATCAGTCCGCCGATAGGTACGGCGAATTTCGCTCCGAAGCCGCCGTTCTCCACATATACAGAAAGAGCTATCTTGGGATTGTTCATTGGTGCGAAACCCATAAAGACAGAATGGTCCTGTCCTCGGTTTTGTGCGGTGCCGGTCTTGCCGCATACCTCAATGCCGGGAAGATTGGCGCTTTTGCATGTACCGCCCAACACGGCACTGCGCATACCCCGTACGATGTAGTTGTAGTTCTTGCCGTCTACCATGGTGTATCTCCGATGTGTGTAGAGCGTATCCAATTCGCGTCCTTGGATTTTCTTGACGATGTGCGGAGTGTAATAGTATCCTCGGTTGGCGATAGTCGCACCGAGGTTGGCGACTTGTAAAGGAGTGAGCATGACTTCACCCTGTCCGATGGCGTCGCTGATTATAGTCAGGGCGTTCCAACGCTTATTGTACCATTTGTCGTAGTATTGCGCATTAGGAATAAGTCCGCGTTTTTCTCCGGGCAGGTCTACTCCCAGTCGGTATCCAAAGCCCATGGAGACCATATAGTCCTTCCATCGCGTCAGTGCGTTGCCATAAGAACCATATTTCTTTTTAGACATAATCATGTTGTAAAAACCCCAGCAGAAATAGCTGTTGCATGAGGTCTGTATGGCAAAGTTGAGTTCAACGGGTGAGTGATGTCCATGGCAGCCCACGTGGGTTCGTCCGTGCCAGAAACCGTGAAAGCAAGGGTAATATGTGCCGGGACCGATGATGCCCTCTTGCAAAAACGTGAGTCCTTGTGAAGTCTTGAAAGTAGAGCCAGGGGGATATTGTCCCATAATGGCGCGGTTGAGCAACGGCTTGTGGGGATTGGCAGATAGTCTTTGGTAATTGCGCCCTCTGTCTGCACCGGATAGGAGATGAGGATCAAAAGTTGGCGAGGATACCATGCAGAGTATTTCACCCGTGGATGGTTCTATTGCGACGATGCTGCCTATTTTCCCCTGCATCAGTCGTTCTCCTAATGCCTGGAGCTCACGGTCAATGCCAAGCGTGAGATTCCGTCCGGGTTCAGGTACACGGTCAAACTTTCCGTCCTGATAATGGCCTTTGATGCGTCCGTGCGCATCGCGAACCATAACTTTGACTCCCTTTATGCCACGCAATTCTTTCTCATATGATTTTTCGACACCCAACTTGCCGATGTAGTCTCCACGGCGATAATAGTTGTCGGAGTCTATTTCTGCGGGACTGACTTCACCGACATCACCAAGTACGTGTGCGGCATAAGAGGTGGCATAGTGACGTATGGCGCGTTTCTCAATAGAGAAGCCTTTGAATCTGAACAACTTTTCCTGTAAGATAGAAAATTCTTTGGCTGGTATCTGTCCGATAAAAAGTTGTGGCGTGTATTTCGAGTAACCGTAGTTGAGTTTTGTGTTTTTGATTTCGGCCATACGGTCGATATATTGCTGCTTGGTGATACCGATAGTCTGGCACAATCCCATGGTATCGACACCGATTTGCTCGTTCATAACAACCATGATGTTGTAGACGGGCTCATTGTAGACAAGTAACTTGCCCTTGCGGTCGGTAATCAAACCGCGTGCAGGATATTGTATTTTTTTCTGAAATGCATTAGAGTCGGCGTATTTTTTGTAATCATCGCTGAATACTTGCAGAGAAAGCAGTCTGATGATGTATATCAGCACAATAGCGATAGCGACAAGGCTGATGATATATCGACGTTTCTCGTAATTGGTAATCGGCATGAGGATTTACGCTTTGGAATTTCTGACGCTTTCTATCGCCAAGATAAAAAAGGCCGTCATGAGCCATGTGCTGGCAATGCTGAGCAGATATTTGATATAGTTGAAGAATGAGAACGACTCAAGTGTAAAGAAAACCACGGAAAGGATGAAACAGGCGGAGAGGATATACTTCACGTAGCTTGCCCATCCGAGATTTTGGGCGGACGGAATTGTGGCTTTGTCTTCATTATCGCGGCTGCTGACGGCTTTCAGTAAGTGCGGCTGTATCATTGCAATCAATGTGAATGTTGCCGCTGTCACTCCCGGTGTGTTGATAAATATGTCTTCTATGAGGCCGATGACGAAGCCGGATAGGAGTATCTGCCAGCGGGGAGAATCCAGGGGAAACAGGAGGATGGGCAACACACATGCTAATGGAGTACCAAAACCATATATCTGGATGTGGTTGAGTATTAATATCTGTGTTGTCAGAATGCCGATGGTCCAAAAAACTTGTTTCATAGTCTTAAAAGTTTCCCTATAGTCCCGCCCTGTTGAATCTTACTCTTAGTGTGTCAGTTTCTGGTTTGCAGGTGTTATAAATAACATTAACATCTTTCAGGCGGCTGAAGTCTGTCCCCAGATTAACATTAAGTTGTAGAGATATGCCGTCAGGGGCGTTAGATATCTTTGTCACTTTGCCGACGAACAGCCCAGACGGGAAAACAGAGGAATAGCCGCTGGTTTCAACATAGTCGCCAATTTTTACGCGTGCATAATGCGGTATGTCGTTCAGGAATGCGTGATTAACACTGCCGCCACTCCACTGCAGGTAGCCGAAATAGTTGCTGTGGCGAACTCTGCAGCTGATGTTGCTGTTGATGTTTATTGTCGGCATGACGAGAGAGTAGTGTGGCCCTGTGAGGTAAACGATTCCAACGATACCGCCACCGCCGACTACCCCCATGTCTGTTTTGATACCGTCAACCTCACCTTTATCTATAATGATATAGTTGTTTTCTTTGTAGAGACTGTTGGAGACAACACTTGCGGGAATAAGTTTAAATCCCTTCAGTGAGTCTGCAATGACTTTGTCGTTGGGCGTTGTCTCGGTCAGGGTTTCATCTAATGCTCTTCGCAGGTCTGCTACCTGTTTCTGCAGATAAATATTTTCAGATGTCAGTTGTTTGTTGACATCTTTAAGCTGTATATATGAAATGACCTCGGTGTACCAGCCGTTGATAGTGCCGGCAACAGTGTTGGCAGAAGTAAACCAGACACTGCCTTGGTAACTGTTATTTTGGAATAGAATAATCATACTGATTACTTCCAGAATGATGAAAAGTAACCAATAATAATATTTCTTGATAAAATCGAGAAGTGTATCCATTCTGCCAAGGCTGTTTCGGTATAAAATCCGGGAACAGATACATGATTGATAATCATAAAATCACGTAACTGTCCCCGTGATTTACGGTAGACGTCTGTCCCCTTATCTCATTAAAAATTCGTATTTATCGACTTTCTGAATGGCGATGCCTGTTCCTTGGGCAACGCTGTGAAGCGGGTCTTCTGCAACGTGGAAAGGAATATTAATCTTATTCTCCAGGCGTTTGTCTATGCCACGTAGAAGTGCTCCGCCACCGGTAAGGTAGATGCCGTTTTTAACGATGTCAGCATACAGTTCAGGAGGTGTGTGCTCCAAGGCGGAAAGAACTGCGGTCTCAATGCGTGACAGAGATTTCTCCAGACAGTGTGCAACTTCCTGATAGCATACCGGCACTTCCATCGGGAGTGCGGTAATGCGGTTTGGCCCGTGAACGATGAAGTCAGGCGGTGTTTCACCTTCCAAGTCTGTCAAAGCTGCACCGACATTGATCTTGATGCGTTCTGCCATACGTTCACTGACTTTCACGTTGTGTTGACGGCTCATGTATTCCTGTATGTCACTTGTGAAGTCGTCGCCAGCCATTTTGATGGAGTTGTTTGAAACGATACCACCCAGTGAGATGACGGCAATCTCGGTTGTTCCACCGCCGATGTCCACAATCATGTTACCTTCAGGAGCCTCCACGTCAATGCCTACACCAATGGCGGCTGCCATGGGTTCATAAATCAGGTACACGTCGCGACCTCCAGCATGTTCAGCTGAGTCACGTACGGCGCGCAACTCAACTTCTGTGGATCCTGACGGAACACCGATGACCATTCTCAAAGAAGGGGAGAACAGGTGATTGCCTGTATGTACCATCTTGATGAGTCCGCGCATCATCTGCTCACAGGCGTTGAAGTCGGCTATCACGCCATCACGCAACGGACGGATGACTCTGATGTTATTGTTAGATTTTTCATACATCAGTTTTGCTCTTTCTCCGACTGCACGCATCTTGTTGGTTGCCGCATCAAGAGCTACCACAGACGGCTCGTCAACGACAATTTTACCATCACTGATGATAATTGTGTTGGCGGTGCCCAAATCCATGGACAATTCCTGCGTAAAAGAAAAGAATCCCATATATTACGTTCTCGTTATTCGTTTGCAAAATATGCGTGAATGGCTGTGTCGTAATGACTGCTTGTGGCAAAGGCACGCTCTGCGAAGTGACGGCGGTCCTCAATATCGGTATTTGCGCCTTTCTGGTTAAGCAAATCCAGCAAAGGTTTGTATTCATGCTTGCTGGGAATGATGACAACATCCTTGAAATTTTTTGCTGCTGCGCGGATGAGTGATATGCCGCCTATGTCTATTTTCTCAATGATATCAGCTTCGCTTGCTCCACTCTTTACGGTATCTTCAAAGGGGTAGAGGTCTACGATAACCAGATCAATCGGCTCAATATTATATTTTGCCATTTCTTCCTGATCGTTTTGTAATTCGCGGCGTCCGAGGATACCTCCGAAGATTTTAGGATGAAGCGTCTTTACGCGTCCGCCGAGGATGGACGGATATGTTGTGACATCTTCAACTTTCTGACATGGGTAGCCTAAACTCTCAATAAATTTTTGTGTTCCACCTGTAGACAAAAATTTAACACCTTCTGTGTGGAGTTTTGCCAATAAGTCTTCCAGACCGTCTTTATGAAAAACGGAAATAAGTGCGGTTTTGATTGTTTTTGTTTGAGCCATAGCCTGTTTCTGTTTTGTGTGAATTACAAAGTTAAGTCTTATTTTTTGCTTTTGATATTATTGTCCTGATTTTTTTTAATCAAGTTGCCAAAGTCCCTTCCATGAGACGTGATGTTCCTTGATTCCTTTTTCGTCCATCCAGCGTCGTGTATCAAATGTTTTGAGGATATGCGTGTTGATTCCTTTTCCGGCATTGTTTTCCCAAACCCATTGCGGTGTGCTCCATAGACAAGCTTTGAAATTGACTGTTTTGTAGAAATGCTCATCGCAGCCGTTTTGCCCGTGGTGCGCCATTTGCATATAGTCGCAATCCAACAGGCTGCGGTACGGACCATTTAGAAGTTTGTTGCCACATTCTATACCTGCATCGCCAAGGAAGAGTATTGTTTTTTGTCTGTCCCAAACTCTGATAATGACAGAAGAGTTGTTGTAGCCGTTCATCAGCAGTTCAGGATTGCTAACTCCAAGTATTTTGTAGTTGAATCCGTCAATGCTTTCTTCTCTGCCAGGTTCTGTCAAATCGATGACCTCGGTGTCCGAGAGTTTGTCCAGCTGTTCATAAAATTCACGGCAGAGTTTGGCGCAGTAGTTTTCAGAGTTAATTAGTGCTTCGTTAAATCTGGAGTGGATGATGCGCTTGATTTGGATGCCTCTTGGCTCCTTGAGTATACCCATCAGCGAACCCATGTGGTCTTGGTGCGGATGCGATATAAACCATGTGTCCACTTTATTCCCCAGCATAGCAAGAAATCCCCGAAGGTAGTATTCGTCTGATTGAAAACCGCCGTCCATGACAATAACGCGGCCTTTGTCGGTGACGAATATATAGCTGTTGCCTATTTGGTTGCACTGGGTGTTGAGTTGCCACATGGTGAAACCGCTTTTCTTGCCGACCAATTTCTGCAATTCTTTTTCGCTGACAGTTGCCGTCATTTTGCTGCTGACAGCTGTTGCGGCTAATGCCAAACCTGTCTTTCTGAAGAATTCACGTCTTGAAAATTGTGCCATGTTGTGTTATTTCTTTGTAACGATGCGTGTGGTGTCTTCTGCCATCATCAGTTCCTCGTCGGTTGGGACGACGGCAACGATGACTTTGCTGTCGGGAGTAGAGATGATTGCCTCCTGACCGTAAATTTTCTCATTCTTGGCCTCGTCCAGTCTGACGCCCATAAACTCAAGCCCTGCCAGGCACCCCTTGCGTACGGGAGGCTGGTTTTCTCCGACGCCGGCGGTGAAGATGATGTAATCTACGCCTTCGAGAATAGCTGCATATGCCCCGATGTATTTCTTTAGCCTATAGTTGTACATCTTGACAGCGAGCTGGGCTTTCTTGTCACCGCTCTCAGCAAGTTCTATGATTTCCCGCATGTCGTTGGTCTTGCCACTGATGCCCAGCAGACCGCTCTGTTTGTTAATGATGTCGGTAGCTTGGTCGGGAGTAAGATGCTCTTTCTCCATGAGGTAGAGCAGGGAAGAAGGGTCAAGGTCGCCGGTGCGTGTACCCATCATTGGGCCTTCGTTTGGCATCATACCCATCGTTGTGTCAATGCACTGGCCGTCTTTGACGGCGCTCAATGATATGCCGTTTCCAATGTGACAGATAATCAGTTTCTTTCCTTTCGGATTGAAGTTCAGGAATTCCGCAGAACGCTGAAGTACGTAGCGGAAAGATGTGCCGTGGAAACCATAGCGGCGTATGCCGTATTTTTCGTAATACTCATAGGGCAATGATGACAGGTATGCATGCTCCGGAATAGTCTGATGGAAGGCGGTATCAAAGATAGCTACTTGAGGAACGTTGGGCAGGTGGTTTGTGACGGCTTCAATACATTTAGCCTGCACACTGCTGTGGACAGGTGCCAGTGCAAGGTATTTCTTCCATTCTGTGAAGATTTCAGGTGTGATTAGTGTGCTCTCGCTGAACGGACCGCCATGCACGATACGATCGCCTACGGCGTTGATCTCTTCCAATGACGTGATGCAACCTTTTGCCTTGTCAGTCAATGTCCGGAGAACGATTTCTACTCCAGTGTCATGGTCTGGGATATCGTAGAATGTTTTATCTGCTACGGGTTGTTTGGTCTTGAGAAATGCCCCCTGTGACCCTATTTTCTCAATTCCGCCAGCGGCGAGTACAGCCTTGTTGTCCATGTCATACATTTTGTACTTGATGGATGAGCTGCCACAATTTAGAATAAGAACTTTCATTTTTCTATAGATTCAATGATTTGAAATAAGCGCTCATGTTTTTACGCGCGTCAGCCAGACGCGTTTCCCATATCTCAAGGGAATTTTGCCCAATGATGTCTGTAATGTATTTCACAGCAAAGAACGGCACTCCCATTTCTTTGCAAGCCTGCAGTTCGGCAAACGACTCCATGTCTACTACATCTGCGCCAAGACTATTGCCGGCAGTTACGAAATTGTCGCCGCAGCTATCTGTAAAGTCAGTCCGCCCTATTGGCTTCCCGTTGAGGATAGAGTGGAATTTCTGTATAAACGGGTCTTCCGGTACAGTTATGTCACATTCCAACTGGAGAATGTCGTATACTTTGTAAAAGTCACGGTCTATGAAATGACGGCAAACAAGGATGTCGCCAACTTGATGTGTGAATGTGCCTGCGGTGCCGACGCTGACAACAATGTCGGGCTGGTGTTCTATGATGCCTTTCATGACCATCATGGCAGAGCGGGCTTTCCCTACACCCGACAGTATAGTGACAACCTCATGATGCTTAAAACGGATGTCAAAGACTTCGTTCTGAGTGGCGAAGATAACAAGTATTTTCATTTTGCAGTAGTTTTAAATGCAAAATTACAACATTTTTACTACTCTATACTTGTTTCAATACTTTTAAAAAAGATTATATCTTCTAAACTAAAAGAGGAAGTTTCAGAAGTTACCAATGGAAGTAAAAAAGACGTTCAGTCAAAGTTCTATTTTACCAGCACCTTTTTGGCTGTGCCGTCTTTGTGGCGGACGATGTTCACGCCCTTCTGCTTGAAGTCTATCTGCCTGCCGTCAAGCGAGAAGATGCTCTCTTCGTCCTGGCTACCGTCTGCCTCCACGGTCTCTATGCCGGAGGTGTTGCGCTGGATGTAGCAGCGCTCGTCATAGCGCGACCAGGGCCATGTAGTCTGGTAGACGTCTTTCGTGCCTAAGGGAACTATAATCTTGTACTCTTCAGGTATCGTCCACGTGTACGTCCTTGTGGCGAAATCG
>CACXEH010000014.1 GCA_902766625.1 uncultured Bacteroidales bacterium
AAAAGGCTATGCCTGGAATATCTTCACCGACAACGAAATGCACATCGCCTCAGACTTTCACATCACCTATCTGGACGGCAATCCCGATAATATAGCAGACAAAAAGGATGCTCTGTTTATGTTTGGAGACAGCGTGAAACACAAAGAGCCGGAATACCGCTACACCAATCATGAAGACAAATGGTTTCAAGTGAGGATAGGCAGCCACTATGTCATGGTCCAGATTTATGGTACATTCAACGACATGCTAATAACTGGTGTTGTTAACCCTTATGCTAACAGTTTTGTCAAAGGAAAAATTAATGGGATCCGCCATGTAACATCAAGTGGCTATTGCAGCGGATTCATTGGAGGAATGTAAAATTAACAGACTTCACTTACTCAAAAATAATCAAACTTATAACATACAGAGTAACCCATATTTCCCACAAAAAAGGATATAACAAAAAAATCTCACAAAATAAGGGTGATGTATTCATATTTTTTATACATTTGCAACCGAATAATCACATCAGAGGAATTCATGTTGACGTTTCCATAAATTACAGCGCACAATAATAACTTATGAAAAAAAATAACACGAGCCTTACTCTTTATTCTTTATTGGTACTTCTCGTAATACACATGTATGCGTGTACTTCCCAGAGAGGAACATCGTATCCACAAGAAAACTGTCTGGCGTGTGAGGCTATAGGAATAGAGTGTCTTGTCCGCGTCAACACTTATGATACCATCGGCATCAAGAACGGCCACGAATATGTGGACCTCGGACTGCCCAGCGGAAGGCTGTGGGCAACATGCAACATCGGTGCAGAGAAACCCGAAGCCTTCGGAGATTATTTTCAATGGGCAGGGATCAGGACTGTACCTGGTCATGATAGCCTTTTTATCTACTCTTTAAAAGGGAGAAAAGAATTTAGTCCATATCATTGTATCGACTCAACATTCAGAGATTCAATATTCCCGACACGGAAATTTACAAAATACAATTCCTACGCTAAACTTGGCATCGTGGACAACAAGAAAGAACTTGATTTGGAGGATGACGCCGCCCATGTGTATTGGGGTGCCAAATGGCGTATTCCGTCAAAAGACCAAATTGAGGAACTGATATATTACACAAAGCAAACTAATTGTGTCGTAAATGGTGTCAGTGGAAAGAAATTAACAAGTAAGGTGGAAGGCTTTACGGATAAATTTATTTTCTTACCATATTCTGCCTTCGTAATGATGTTTAGCGCAAACATAAAATTAAAAAAACCCAATCACAAGTATGTGTATACAATTGGTTCAGAAAAAGCAAGATGGACACATGGCATCATTGGGAATTATTGGATTCGCGAGCTTGCCCCCCCCCAAGTATATAGACAATCATGAGTTTATGGGTTGGGCTTATATCTTTCGCATACGAAATTCTGGTATATCTTCGAGATGTGAAACGACTCAAAGACATAAACCTTGTTCCATACGCCCCGTGTGGCAACAATAAAACTGAAAAAATATGATATTTTTTACTTATCATAGTCTGTAATCTTTATAAATCCTGTATGGCAAAAGAAATAGCAGTATAAACAACTTTCGCCAACTAATAACTATTTTATTATGAAAAAAAACATTATCATCAGTCTTTTCCTTTTACTGTTTTCTCCATATAGTGTAAAAGCAAAACAGCAAAAAGAAAACACCAAGAACGGCCACGAATATGTGGACCTCGGACTACCCAGTGGCACACTGTGGGCAACATGCAACATTGGGGCAGAGAAACCCGAGAACAAAGGCGACTATTTTATGTGGGGAGAAACACAACCTTTAGATTGGGACAGTATTTTCATAGAAGGCTGGGGTATGACATATTACGACAGACGATTGAGCAAGATACTCGATGAGATGCCATCCTCAGGCACAGCACGAACTCATTTTTTTGAAAAGACATGTTACAAATATGCTAAAGACATAACCCCGAAAGGCAATCTGAGAGTGACAAAATATTGCACCGATGCCATCCATGGCATCGTTGACGGCAAGGAGGAACTGGATCTGGAGGATGATGCAGCCTGTGTGCTTTGGGGTAAACACTGGCGGACTCCATCCAGAGCACAGATAGTAGAACTTATCCGTGGCGGCTATACCACGGTCAGCATAACAGAAAGAAACGGTGTGCCAGGTTGCCTTGTTACTGGCACAAAAGCAGGATATACCGACAAGTCCATCTTCTTTCCTTATACAGGTGGAAAGACTGCCTTATCCTTAAAGGATGCCAAATCACTGACTGGCACACCGGCAGACACATGCGGATGTTATTGGCTACGCAATGGAGGGGAGGGAATATCCAGTGGTGCCATTTTCTTCAACTTCAGAAAAAAACATCGATTTGACTTTCATGGTTTTTCACCAAGAAATTATGGTCTCCCCATACGCCCCGTGTGGCAAAAATAATCCATAATACATACGCTTGATTGTGAAGGACACGCTTATTACCGAAATATCTAACACTTACACAAGAACTTCCGTCAAGAAACAGCAGGAAAAGCGGCATCACTTCAAGCTACTATAAAACACCTTGAAAAGGCTATACCGCATCATCCGCCAATAATATTGGGATGACATGGTATATTTGATTCTGCTGCGCCGGGAAACAGTTTTCAGACCCTTAATTTAAATTCACTATCCCTCAGTCTTTCTCACGACATTACGGACATTTTGTCTCTGATTCACAGAAACAAAGCACCACATCAGCCCGAAAAATTTTCCGTTCCATAGGATGGAACATACATTCCACAGGGCGGAACTTACGTTCCATACAATAGAACCTACATTCTATCCTATAGAACGGATAAAATATCGGCAGGCTAACCGCTGTACTGTCCCAAACCGAAGTTAAACTCTGGAACGAACACTTTTCTATTCATTTCGTCTGACTCCTCCTTTATACGCTCATTCTCATTATTTCATGGAAAACCTACGAAGCACGAAATCAGGCAACTCACGCTACAATCTGCGGGGAATGTTAAATCATCAAGCCAGCAAGTTACCAAAGATACGGCAAGGAATTTGGAAAGGCAAAAAGAAAATCGTATCTTTGCACCGTATTGATTCCACAAGATGGCAGAACAGGAGTTAAAAGACAAGTTACAAGGATATGAGATTATGGCTCCCGTAGGATCATGGGAATGTCTGGCGGCGGCTTTCAAAGCCGGAGCCGACTCTATCTACTTTGGCGTTGAGAGTCTGAACATGCGCGCACACTCTGCCGCTCATTTCACATGCAGGGACTTGCGCGACATCGCCCGACAATGCCATGAGCATGGTGTCAAGAGTTACCTGACAGTAAACACAATCATGTATCAGGAGGACTTACCGCTGATGCGTGAAATCTGTGACGCCGCCAGGGAGGCAGGCATATCCGCCATCATCGCCAGCGACGTGGCTGTACTGCAATATTGCCGGCAGACGGGTTTGGAGGTACATTTGTCAACGCAGCTGAACATAAGCAATATCGAAGCACTGAAATTTTATGCCCAGTACGCTGACGTAGTGGTGCTTGCGCGCGAACTGAACATACAGCAAGTGGCAGACATCCATGAGCAGATAAGGCAGAAGAAGATAACAGGTCCTCACGGCAATTTGATCCGCATAGAGATGTTCTGTCACGGTGCATTATGCATGGCTGTCAGCGGAAAATGCTATCTCAGCCTGAACAACCTGGGATATAGCGCAAACCGCGGCGAATGCCTCCAAGTGTGCCGCCGCGCTTATACCGTGCGCGACAGAGAGACCGGGCTGGAACTGGATGTTGACAACAAATATATCATGAGCCCGAAAGACTTAAAGACCATCCGGTTCTTAGACAAAATGGTAAACGCCGGTGTCAAAGTATTCAAGATAGAAGGCCGGGCGCGAGGACCGGAATATGTATATAATGTGACTCGGTGCTATAAAGAAGCCTTGATTTCTGTAATGGATAACACTTTTACCACACAGAAAAAAGATGAGTGGGACCAGCGCTTGGCTGCAGTATTCAACCGCGGCTTCTGGGATGGATATTACCAAGGACAGACATTGGGCGAATGGAACAATGAATACGGTTCGTCGGCGACAGAGCGGAAAGTATATGTAGGCAAGGGCGTAAAATACTTTTCTAACCTTGGCGTAGCAGAGTTTGAGATTCTGGCATCAACCATCCATAAAGGCGACAGACTCATGGCGACAGGTCCCACCACGGGAATCGTATACTTTACGGCCGATGAGATAAGGTATGACTTGCACCCCGTGGAATCAGCCGGAAAGGGACAGCGGGTATCCATCAAGGTGGCAGAAAAAATACGCCCGTCAGACAAATTGTTCAAGATTGTTCAGGCAGAAGAAGTTGCACCGACGGCAAGAGAGTTAAAATAAATAACATAAGCGCTACTTTCTTTTTAATTTTTTCCTATCTTTGCATCAAATTAAAAACAATATCCAATCTTGAAGATGGATTCAGAGTATTTGTCATCTCTCTTTTCTGAAACAGTAAAGTCTTTGTCTGATTGCTCAGAGATGAAAGAAAAAGGATTCTTTCATGAATGTAAGGATGAAGACTCCCTACCCTCTGCCAAAGCGCTTGAAGAAATAGTTGAGCTATGCCGCTCCCTCTTCTTTCCCGGTTTTTATGGTCGCTCTACGATAAACAGAGCCACGCTGAAATACATCGTCGGTGTATCCGTAGAACGCTTAATGAAACTGCTGACAAAGCAAATCGCCGCAGGTCTGCGCTTTCAGACAAAGGCCAGCCATGACGACGGCGACGACAATTTCTATCGGGAAGCGGAGGAAATAGCACAGAAGCTATTGACATTGTTGCCCGATATCCGCAAGGTGTTGGAAACAGATGCCATTGCCGCATACAACGGCGACCCTGCCGCTGACAACATAGGGGAAGTGATATGCTGTTATCCAGTCATCAAGACACTGACAAACTATCGCGTAGCACACGAATTATACAAACTGGGAGTACCACTCATCCCGCGTATGCTGACAGAAATGGCCCATAGCGAGACGGGCATTGACATTCACCCCGGAGCACAGATTGGTCATCACTTCACCATTGACCACGGAACAGGCGTCGTGATAGGAGCGACATGCATCATAGGAAATAACGTGAAACTGTATCAGGGTGTAACCCTCGGCGCACGGAGTTTTCCCCTTGACGACAACGGGCATCCCATTAAAGGCATCGCGCGCCATCCGATACTGGAAGATGATGTGATCGTATACTCCAATGCCACTATACTGGGCCGCATAACCATAGGCAAAGGTACGGTAATCGGCGGTAACGTATGGGTGACCGAAGACACGGAGCCTGGCAGTGTAATCGTCCAGGCTAAAAAGAAAAAAAGCAAAACTCAAAACGATTTAATCTATCCACAAGACTTAGGTGGATTATAACAGCAAGACATTTTAATGGAAAAAATGAAACTCATTGCCAAGACATTCCAAGGATTGGAGGAAGTCTTAGCCCAGGAGCTGACAAAATTAGGCGCTGAAGACATTGAACAAGGCAACCGCGTAGTGTATTTCACTGGTGACAAGGAAATAATGTATCGTGCCAACTTCGAGTTAAGGACAGCGGTACGGATACTCAAGCCCATCACCACTTTTGAAGCTACAAACGCAGACGAAGTCTATAATGCGGTAAAAGAAATAGACTGGACACAATATCTCGATTTATCAACGACATTCGCCGTAGACTCTGTCGTCTACTCAGAAGACTTCCGTAATTCAAAATTTGTGTCTTACAAAGTTAAGGATGCCATTGTGGACTTCTTCCGCGAGAAAACGGGACAGCGGCCCAACATCAGTGTCGCCTCGCCTGACATCAAATTTAACGTACACATTTCAGACAAGTCTTGCACACTGAGCCTTGACTCTTCGGGCGAGAGCCTGCATAAAAGAGGATACCGCCAGGCTTCCGTAGAAAGTCCCATTAATGAAGTGCTCGCTGCTGCCATGATAATGATGACAGGATGGGACGGTGAATGTGACTTTATTGACCCCATGTGCGGTTCAGGAACCTTGCTGATCGAGGCTGCACTGATAGCACGCAACATGGCTCCAGGCATATTCCGTAAGAACTATGCATTTGAGAAATGGAAGGACTTTGACGCGGAATTGTTTGAGAAGATATATAATGACGACAGCAAAGAACGTGAGTTCACACACCACATCTACGGTTACGACCAAGATTGGGAAGCTATCGCAGCTGCAATGCAGAATGTCAAAGCTGCCGGTGTGACGTCAGACATTACACTGACCGTACAACCAATACAGAAGTTCACACAACCCGAAGAGAAAGCTATCATGGTGACAAATCCGCCCTATGGAGAACGCATCTCGTCACCCAACCTGTTGAGCCTATACCGTACCATAGGCGAGAAGCTCAAACATCAGTTTGTGGGAAACGAAGCATGGATTATAGGTTATCGTGAAGAAACATTTGACAATATCGGTTTGAGACCGAGCCTTAAAGTGTCATTATATAATGGCGCACTGAATTGCACATTTTGCAAATACTCAATCTTTAGCGGCCGCCTGAATGAGTTCCGCTCCCAGGGAGGTGTCATGAAGAGCGACGAAGAGCGGCACCGCAATGCTGAGCGTAAGATATTCAAGCCACGCCGTGAACACGTTCAGAATGAAAACACTGAATTCATGGAAGAAGACGAGATACCCGATTTCATTATCCGCCGGCACAATGAATTTGTAGCCAATCAAAGAAGGGAAGCTCATCGTAGCAGGCGAGAAGAGGACAGCAGAGAGAGAAAAGACTACAAAAAAGAGTATTCTTCCCATTCAGACCGTCCGAGAAAAGATGACGAACGGAAGTTTAGCGGCCCGAAACGCCCGTTTGACAAGGGAAGAGGTGGCGGTTTCAAGAAAAATTTCGGGTCACATTCGAAAGGAGGTTTTCAACGTCGTGGCAAAGAAGATTAATCCCTGTTTAGCTTTATTGTTCTTTGTGTTTTGTCTTTCATCTCCAAGCATGGCACAGCAGAAACATTTCACACTGGAAGAAGTTATACCCGGTGGCAAAAACTATAAAAAGTTGCAGCCTCAGAATATGCACCTGCAATGGCATGGCAACAAATTAGTGAGAATTGAAAAAAACACGTGTGCCTTTTATAATGGGAAAGGACAATGGGAGCAATTGTTCAGTCTGGAGGAGATTACATCTGCATGCAAACACATTAAATCATTAGATTACGCCTCATTTCCGGAGAAGGACATCCCTGTTGTATGTTTTCATACCGACAGTATATATATTGAATACAACTGGAAGAACAAAGAAGTGCTTACGCAAAAGAAATTTCGGGGCAGACAACATCGGGATGTTTCGGCGGTTTCCAAATGGATGGCCTACAACCTTAATGATAACCTGTATGTGGAAAACCTGTATAGCAATGAAAAAAGACAACTTTCCCAAGATGGCAGTCATGACATCGTATATGGCCAAAGCGTACACCGCAATGAGTTTGGCATAGTAAAAGGCACTTTCTGGAGTCCAGACGGCATGCGACTCTGCTTTTACCGGATGGACCAGAGTATGGTGCCAGACTACCCCTTGGTTGACATCTCATCCCGCATCGCCGTATTGCAGCCTATAAAATATCCGATGGCAGGCACGGAGAGCCACAAAGTCAGTGTCGGCGTATATGACGTACAAACAAAGAAAACAGTGTGGTTACAGACGGGCGATAACACAGACCAATATTACAGCGGTATCACATGGAGTCCAGACTCCAAAAAGATATTCCTGTATAACCTTAACCGGGATCAGAACCACCTCAAATTATGGCAGTTTGATGCAGCTACCGGTACATTGGAGAAGACCCTATACGAAGAGACACATCCAAAATATGTTCAGCCAGATCATGGTTTGACTTTCCTTCCGTGGGACAGAGACAAATTCATCTTCTGGAGCGAGAAGGACGGCTTTGACCATTTGTATCTATACAGTTTGAAAGAAGGTAAAGTCATACGAAAGATTACAGACAATTCTCTGGGTGTCGTTTTGGATTTATTGGGATTTAACATTAAGACCCGGAGCGTCATCATATGCTCCACAGGTATATCACCTATACAGCATAACATTTTCAGCGTCAGCATAGATAAAGACATGCACATGCTTCTCGGTGGCAACACGGGCGTACACGGAGGTCAATTGTCTGCCAATGGCACTATGCTGGCAGACACATGGTCCTCACCTGACGTGGCGCGTCAGATAGATTTGATAAACACTGCTTCGGGCAAGATGACCAAACTGCTTGCAGCGGACAATCCATGGAAATCTTATGCTGTCCCGGAAATCACTTCCGGAACAATCAAAGCGGCAGACGGTCAAACGGATTTATACTACAGACTCATCAAACCTGTAGATTTTGACCCTCATAAGAAATACCCAACCGTTGTATATGTTTATGGAGGCCCTCACACACGTTTGGTAGAAGCTTCATGGGGTTACATGTGTCGCGGATGGGAACTGTATATGGCAGAAAAGAATTATGTTGTATTTGTTCTGGATGGACGTGGCTCTGATGAACGTGGACTGGAATTTGAGAATGTCACTTTCCGCCACTTGGGCAAGGAAGAAATGAGAGATCAGATAAAGGGCGTTGAATTTCTGAAGTCGCTACCCTTCGTTGATTCTGAACGTATCGGTGTTCACGGCTGGAGTTACGGCGGATTTATGACAATAAACCTCATGCTGACATACCCAGATGTTTTTAAAGTTGGTGTTGCAGGAGGGCCTGTCATAGATTGGAGCTACTATGAGATAATGTACGGGGAACGCTATATGGACACTCCTCAAACAAACAAGGAAGGCTATGACGAGAGCAATCTGCGGCTACGTGCAGGTAATCTGAAAGGACGCTTGCTCATTGTTTTCGGCTATAATGACCCCGTATGTGTTCCACAACACACACTCTCCTTTATCCGGGCATGTGAAGATGCCGGCACTCATCCTGACTTATTTACATATCCCGGTGACGGCCACAACATGATTGGCAGAGACAGGGTACATTTACATGAACACATAACACGATATTTTGAAGATTATCTAAAATAGAAACACTCATGAAAAATATTTTGCTTTTGGGTAGTGGTGGTCGAGAGCACGCTATTGCATGGAAGATTGCCCAAAGTCCTCGTTTGAAGAAATTGTATATCGCACCTGGCAATCCGGGTATGGCCAATCAGGGCGAACTGGTAAATCTAGATATTATGGACTTTCAGGCCGTGGGAGATTTTGCATTGAAGATGAATATTGACATCATCGTTGTAGGCCCAGAAGCCCCATTGGTAGAAGGCATTAAAGACTATTTCAAAGGCAAAAAGGAATATGATGCTATCACCCTTGTTGGCCCCAGTAAGCAAGGTGCCATGCTGGAGGGTAGCAAAGATTTCGCCAAGGACTTCATGATGCGTCATCACATTCCTACGGCAGCCCACAAGACATTTAACGGCACAAACATTCAGGCTGGTCTGGATTATCTGTCCACTCAAAAACCGCCATTTGTTTTGAAAGCCGACGGATTATGTGCAGGTAAAGGCGTATTGATTATTGATAATCTCGTCGAGGCCCAGGACAAATTCAAGGAAATGCTGGACGGTATGTTCGGGCAAGCCTCAGCAAGTGTGGTTGTTGAAGAGTTCCTTTCTGGTATTGAGTGCTCTGTCTTTGTCATCACTGACGGCTGCGGACATTATCAGATTCTTCCCGAAGCAAAAGATTACAAACGTATCGGTGAGCACGACAAAGGCCTCAACACTGGAGGAATGGGTAGCGTGTCGCCTGTCAGTTTTGCAACACCGGAATGGATGAGAAAAGTTGAGGAACGTATTATCAAGCCCACAGTGAATGGTCTCTTGTCAGAAGGTATAGATTACACCGGTTTTATCTTCTTCGGCCTAATTAATGTTGAGGGAAATCCGTATGTCATAGAATACAATTGCCGCATGGGCGACCCTGAGACAGAAACTGTGATGCTGCGACTGAAAAGCGACTTAGTTGATTTGTTGGAAGGCGTAGCTTTGCATGACTTAGACCAAAGAAAAGTGGAGTTTGACGAGCGTAGTGCCGTAGATGTAATGTTAGTTTCCGACGGTTATCCTGAAGCGTATAAAAAAGGTTATCCCATAACAGGCGAGGACCAGATAAAAGACAGTGTTGTTTTCCATTCGGGAACAGCTATCAAGGACGGCCGGCTGGTTACCGCCGGAGGTCGTGTGATTTCCGTTTCTTCTTACGGAAAAGACAAAAACGAGGCATTGGCAAAATCCATGCAGGCAGCTAAACAAATCCACTTCCAAGACAAATACTATCGTTGTGACATAGGTCAGGATATTTAGGCACATCCGTATATATGCTTTTCAATACATTGACATATTTGCTGTTCCTACCCATTGTCTTTGTATTATATTGGTGTGCCCGTAATGCAAGGCAGCAAAACATTGTGTTGCTCATAGCGAGCATGGTTTTTTATGGTTGGTGGAGCGTAGAGCACCTCATCTTAATGATCGCAACATGTCTGTTTAATTACACCATGTTGCAATGCATACAAAACTATAAACACAAAAGACTTTGGCTTACCGTTACGCTACTCACCAACTTTAGTGTCCTCGGAGTATTCAAGTATTATAATTTCTTTGCGGAAAATTTCGTTGAGGCGATGTCGCTTGCTGGTGTAGAACTGGACTTCCCAACCATAAATCTTATTTTGCCCGTGGGTATCAGCTTTTACATCTTCCAGTTATCCGGCTATGCTATTGACATTTTCCGCTCACCCCGTCGCGAAGAACTATCCATGATCAACTATTTCACCTTTATCACGTTCTTCCCCCAACTGGTGGCAGGCCCAATAGAGCGCGGCCATGACATGATGCCGCAAATCAGACACCAGCGCCACTTTAACTTTGATACCGCACACGAGGGCATGAAGCTCATCCTCTGGGGACTGGTAAAGAAGATGCTTTTGGCTGACAACTGCGCGTCGGCAGCTGATTATATCTTTGCCAATTATACCACGGCAAGTCTGCCTGATCTGTGGCTCGGAGCATTATTCTTCACGCTTCAGATATATGGTGATTTCTCCGGATACAGCGACATTGCTGTCGGATCAGCCAGATTGTTGGGCATCAATATCCACAATAATTTCAACAAACCTTATTTCGCCCGGAACATTCAAGACTTTTGGCGCCGCTGGCACATCACGCTGATGACATGGTTCAAAGATTATGTATACATCCCTATGGGCGGCAACCGAAAAGGAACGCTACGCAAGCAGTGCAATATCTTTACCGTCTTCCTTCTAAGTGGTTTGTGGCATGGAGCCAACTGGACCTTTGTATGCTGGGGACTGTACCACGCACTATGGTTTATTATCCCGCACAAATGGCTGACATTTATTATTGTCATGGTCGGATGGGTCATTTTCCGCAGTCCCGACATGGCCGTGGCGTCACAATACATAGAGGGAATGTTCTCCCCCTCATTATGGGGACATACAACGTGCAGCCGTATGCCCTTGCTGATTATTCTGCTCTTTGCCCTCGCGGAATGGCTGAGCCGGAAGAAAGAGCACCCGTTTAACTTCAAGTCCACGGGCTGGATGTCACACCAGTGGGTAAGGATGTCCATATACTTACTCATCTTCCTTTCCGTCATCTTCTTAGGAGGAAAACAAATACAATTTATTTATTTCCAATTCTGATGAACACTTTTCTGCGACGTATTGCTGTTTTCTCGATATTAGTGCTTGCCGTGATTGGGGCAGCGGAGGTTTACGTGGAGCATCTGTCCCATCCCTCCCGCATCAAGCATGAATGGCTTAAGCGACACTCGGCAGAAGTACGCACGCTCGTTCTTGGCAACAGCCATACGTTTTACGGCATTCCTCCAAGTGAACTTAACGACTCTGCTTTCTCTCTTGCGCAAGTGTCGCAGACTTACCGCTATGACGACTATTTGCTCTGTCATTATGACTTCCCCAATCTGGAACAGATCATATTACCCTTCTCATATATGTCGCTATGGGAAGATTTCGAAACTCAGACAGACAAGCGCTTCAATGCCGTCCGCTACAGGCTCTACATGAATTGCGACATCCATTCCCGCTTCAGTCAATATGGTCTTGAATGCCTGCATATAGCACCTTTCAAGGAAAAACTGAAAAGCCTGTATAATCCTTCACTATTGTCATGCGACAGTCTGGGCTGGGGCAACAACTACGAAGGCCACCGCCTGACCGATTGGGACAATGGCGCACAACGTGCTAAAGAGAACACTTACAGTGACGCCTCACTTGTCTCCCTGAACACACATTTCCTGAGAAACATACTTTCCAACTGTCGCACACATCATGTGAAAGTTATGCTGGTCACCATGCCCGTCTCGCCAAATTATTATAAGAACGAGGACATACAGCAACGCCGAGTCAATGAAACTGTGATTGCACATATCTTAAAAGAATACCCCGATATCACATATCTTAATCTGGAAAGAGACAAAAGATTTAATTCGGCAGACTTTTACGATGCCGACCATCTCAATACCCGTGGTGCGCACAAGTGTGCCTCCATTTTGCGCCAGTATATTGAGAGCCCTTCTGCTATATCCAAGAGCAGTCATTCTTAAAATTTTAACCCGAAACGAAAAAAATCTGCTATGCGCTTAGTTTTTTCTGGCGCTGAACTGTATTATTATTGTATGACAAAAGACTATTTTGAAACGCTGTTCAAGATGTACTACACCAAAATGTACCATCTGGCGCGCACGATACTATACGATACGGATGAGAGCAAAGACGTAGTTCAAGAGGTTTTTACACAGCTTCTGGACACTAAAACGACCTTGCATGCTGAAACTATAGAAGCTTATTTGCTTACAAGCGTGCGTCACCGCTGTTTCAGCGTGCTGGAGCATCGCAAGATTACTGAACAGTTCGCCCAGCTTTACCTCTCGCAGACAGAAGAACCGATAACTTCCTCTGACGATATGGAGCGACTTGATGACCTGATTCAATATATAGAAGACAACCTCCCGCCCTTAGGACAGCAGATTTTCCGCCTGCGTTTCCTGCAAGGCATGAGTTACCAAGAAGTTGCCGATGCTATAGGCGTAAGCAAAGTAACCGTATACAACCACCTGTCACAGACATTACACAAAATAACCCTCTATTTCAAATCATAACAATAATAACAATGGATGTAAACAACAAAATCCGCCTTTTGCTAACATTACAGGAGCACCCCGAAAACCTGACTGACGCCGAGATAAAGTCTCTTATGGCTGACGAAGAAATGAGCGCTCTTGTGCGTCAACTCACAGCAACAAAACGCGCCTTTGTGAAACAGTCGCTGCATGAAGATGATAATCTTGTCAATGCCGAATGGGAAAAATTTAGCAAGACACACTTTGCTCCGTCAGAAGACAGTCGGCGCTGGACACGCATAGCAGCAATATTTGGTGGCATCACACTTTCAACAGGCCTTGTGCTTGCCGCAATACTGACCGTACGCCACTATAACGCCTCAACTACACATAAAACCACAACGGCAATAACAGCACCGGCTTCTGTGAGCACCCGTCAGATTATACCTGCCGACAGTACAGACAATTCTGTTGTCGTATTCCACAAATCAACCCTGGATGACATCCTCGTCGACATTGCTGCATACTACAATGCTGACGTTGAGTTCCAAAACGATAACGCCCGCCATATGCGGCTCTATTTCGTATGGAAAAAAAGGTATAGTCTGGAACAAGTCATAGAGAATCTCAACAACTTTGAGCATATAGACCTCCAGGAAGAAAACAACCACATCATTGTAAAGTAATCATGTACCGATTTATTCTTGTCTTCTTTTTCCTCCCTGCCATTCTTCAGGCGCAACACGTCAGTTTCGTTTTTCAAGACATATCCTTTGCCGAGGCACTGCAACAACTCAATGAACAATCGAAAGAGTACAGCGTCAATTTTATGTACGATGAACTGGAGAATTTCCATGTAACGACAACCATCAAGCGCAAAACCATCCCTGAAGCCATACGACAGCTGATAGGTTTCTACCCTATCAGGATGACTGTAGACACAGACAAGAATATCTATGTAGAATGCACCCACAAGACAGACCGCCACCTGACAGGTACCGTTATCAATGAAAACGGCGAGCCTGTAGTATATGCCAATATCGTGCTACTCCATCCTGCCGACTCCTCTGTAGTAGGCGGTGGCGTTTCAAATGAAAGCGGTGTTTTTGTCATTCCGTACGAACACCCTCAGGTCATCGCCCGTATCTCCTATATCGGTTACAAAACAGTTTATCAGCTCTGTTCCCAAGAAGACATAGGTATAATCCGTATGCAACACAATACAGTCAAACTTGACGGTGTAACTGTCAAGGGAGATATTCCTATTGTCAAAGCCGAAAACGGCCACCTCGTCTACAACATGCCGCAGTTGCTTGAACAGCTGCCTGCCGATGATGCCTACGAGGCACTGACACGCATCCCCGGTGTAATGGATTCCGGTGAAGACCTCACTTTTTGCGGACAGGCCGTCACCCTCATTATCAACGGGAAGCCTACTACGCTAAGCGCAGATCACGTCAAAGAGCGACTGAAAGAAATGCCTGCCTCACAACTGGCCAAGGCCGAAGTGCTGCCATCAGCACCTGCCAAGTACCACGTGCGCGGTATGGCCATCAATATCGTGACAAAGGACTATACCGGCAGCCACCAGCTGTTAGGGCAACTGCGTGGACTTTATCGCCAAAATACATACGGGTACGGCAAACTCAAAGGCAGCATAATCTTCCAAAATGGCAAATTTGGCCTGGATGCCTATTATGACTTTGGCTATGGCGACGCTTACGGCAAAGTGAAACATGAAGCCCGTCACCCCTTAGGCAATCAGCGGATAGATTATTCCGACCATACGGAACGCACCAGCCGCAACATCCGCCATAACTACCGCATAGGGATGGACTATGCCTTCACGGACAACCACCGGTTAAATCTTGCTTATACAGGTGAGTGGCTGTCTAACGACGGCATAAATATCAGCACTGGTTTGGAAAAAGCTGTACAACACTCCCTGCTGCACAATTACATACACAATGTCGATGCCGGCTACTACCTGCCTTTCGGTCTGGAACTCAACGTGTCGTACACCAACTACCAGAATCCACGCACCCAGCATCTGGAAAGCAAACTATATGACAGGCAGCGCAACTTGACAGCCGAAAATAACCAACGCATTAGCAAGTGGCAGTTCACAGCTGACCAGACACATACCTTCAAAAAAGGTTGGCAACTGAATTACGGCATAGAGGCGCAATTGACCGATAACAACAGCTATCAGATGACGCTTAATTTTAACGGCCAGACACTGCCTGATGCCACAAGCCGTGTAAATTATAACGAACGCATCCTGAATGCCTATGCAGGCTTCAGTAAACAGTTCAGCCCGTCGCTCAGTCTGGAATCCTCCATCGCAGCCGAACAATATCACGCCCCGAGGTGGAACGATTGGCGCATTTACCCTTCGCTGAGCTTAATGTGGAACATCAATAAGCAGAACCTGCTCAACATGGCCCTCAGTTCACAAACCGTGTATCCTTCCTATTGGAGCACCATGAGCAGTATCTTCTACTCATCGGCCTACAGTGAGATATGGGGCAATCCCGACCTGAAGCCATCATCAATTTACAAATTCGACCTCATGTGGCAGCTGAGCCAACGCTACACATTTGGCACCTTCGTCAGCCTGCAGCCCGATTTCACCGTACAGTTAGCCTACCAACCCTCAGACCGCATGGCGGTAGTAATGAAAGAGACCAATTTCAATTACTCTAACCTGATAGGTGTCTATGCCTCAGCCCGCTTCAATGCCGGCCAGTGGCTTAATGGTAATGTTAATCTTACCGGTCTATATCGCCATGACAAGAGCGACTATTTCTTCGACCTGCCCTTCAACCGCCGCCATTTGTCGCTGATTCTGGGCGGAAATATAGCCTCCAAATTACTGAAACGTCATAATCTGATGCTCATGCTTAGCCCCTTCGTGCAGTCAAGTGCCATTCAAGGTGTCTATGACATTGAGGCTTTCTTCCGGCTTAACAGTTCGCTACGCTGGACCTCTAATGACGGTCAATGGAGCCTCACCATCAGCGGTGACAACCTGACCAACAGCCATATCAAGACCCGTTCACGCCTCAAAAACCAAGACTACAGTATGCGTTTATGGCTTGTCATACCCAATGTCACCCTTACCGCCATCTACCGCATAGGCGGATATAAGGAGAAGAAACACAAAGAGGTGGACACCTCGCGTATGGGTTACTGACAAGGAGCCAACTGCCAGGGGAAAATATACGGGAGGATAGGCAGAAACGTCTCATTCCTCGCGATATATTTTCCGTTCCATCGGATGGAATGTAGATTCCGTCGGATGGAACATATATTCCATAGGCTGGAACATACGTCCAATGGAACGGAATGGAAAAAATATCACTTGGACGTCCCACACCCTTCCTGCAAAATCAGAAACATTTTCAATGATTCAGAAATGAAACATACAACAACCCTTCATTGAAAGATTTTCACCCATTTATCCCCGAATGAGCTTTTTGACATACAAAAGAATAGACTAAAAATAAATGTATTAAATAAAAAAGCGTTATCTTTGCACCCGATTTTTTAGACGATATAAAAATAATTTATTTTTTTGAAGATGAACGTAATTACTAAATCGGTTCAATTGCCTGACGGTCGTACCATCACAATTGAGACTGGAAAGTATGCGAAGCAGACCGACGGATCCGCCGTCTTGCGTATGGGCAATACAGTCCTGCTCGCTACTGTATGTGCGGCACAGGATGCCGTACCGGGAACGGATTTTATGCCACTGCAATGTGACTACAGAGAGCAATACTCTGCTGCAGGTCGTTTCCCTGGCGGTTTTACTAAGCGCGAAGGTCGTGCTTCTGATTATGAGATTTTGACAAGCCGGTTGGTAGACCGTGTACTCCGCCCGCTTTTCCCAAGCAATTATCATGCTGAGGTTTTCGTGAACATTATGCTGTTGTCTGCCGACGGTGTAGATATGCCCGACGCTCTGGCAGGATTTGCCGCTTCAGCAGCCTTGGCATGCTCCGATATACCCATCGAGGCACCTATCTCCGAAGTTCGTGTGGCACGCGTTAATGGCGAATATGTCGTTGACCCCACATTCGAGCAGATGAAGAGCGCCGACATGGATATCATGGTCGGTGCCACCGAAGACAACATCATGATGGTGGAAGGTGAAATGGACGAGGTTTCCGAGCAGGACTTGCTGCAAGCGCTGAAAGTGGCTCACGAAGCCATCAAACCACAGTGCCGTCTGCAGCTGGAACTTTCCAAGGAACTGGGCACTGATGTCAAGAGAGAATATTGCCATGAAGTAAATGACGAGGATTTGCGTGAGGCTGTGCGCAAAGAGTGCTATGACAAAGCCTACGCCTTCTCCGCAAGCGGCTGTGCCGACAAGCACAAGCGCGAGGAGGAATTCACCAAAATCCGCGAGGACTTCAAAGTGGCTTACGCTGAACAGCATACAGACTTGACTCCTGAAGAATTGGAGGAAAAGAATGCCCTGATAGACCGTTATTACAACGATGTTGAGCGCGACGCTATGCGCCGTTGCATCCTGGATGAGGGCAAACGCCTTGACGGTCGTAAGACCACTGACATACGTCCTATCTGGTGCGAAGTCAGTCCGCTGCCTATGCCTCACGGTTCATCCATCTTTACCCGTGGAGAAACCCAGGCTCTGGGTACAGTCACACTGGGCACAAAATTGGACGAAAAACTGGTGGATGATGTTCTTGACCATAGCAACATGCGTTTCCTCCTGCACTATAACTTCCCGCCATTCTGCACAGGCGAGGCAAAAGCACAAAGAGGAACAGGACGCCGTGAGATAGGTCATGGCCATTTGGCATGGCGCGCTTTGAAAGGTCAGCTGCCAGAGGATTTCCCCTACACCGTACGCGTAGTATCACAAGTGTTGGAGTCTAACGGATCTTCCTCCATGGCAACAGTATGCGCCGGAACACTGGCCCTGATGGATGCCGGTGTACCCATCAAGAATCCCGTATCAGGCATCGCCATGGGACTGATTAAGAACCCTGGAGAATCAAAATATGCCATCCTGAGTGATATCCTCGGCGATGAGGACCACCTGGGCGACATGGACTTCAAGACAACAGGTACAGCCAAAGGTATTACAGCTACACAAATGGACATCAAGTGCGACGGTCTTTCATATGAGATACTGGAAGAAGCATTGATGCAGGCTAAAGCCGGCAGGGAACATATCCTCGGCAAACTGACAGAAACCATAGACAAACCGCGCGAGGACTTCAAGCCTCAAGTTCCCCGCATCGTTGAACTTATTATTCCAAAAGAATTCATCGGTGCTGTCATTGGTCCTGGCGGTAAGATTATTCAGGGTCTGCAGGAAGAGACAGGCACAACCATCACAATAGATGAGGTGGACGGTGTCGGCAAGGTACAAGTATGCGCCGCAGATAAAGCCTCAACAGAGGCCGCTGTAGCAAAGATACGCGCTATCGCTGCTGTGCCGGAAGTGGGCTGCGTATATGATGCCAAAGTTGTAAGCATCATGCCTTACGGCTGTTTCGTAGAGTTTATGCCAGGCAAGGAAGGCCTGCTCCACATCAGCGAAATAGCATGGAAGCACCTTGAGACTGTTGAGGAAGCAGGTATCAAGGAAGGCGACAAAATTACTGTCAAATTACTTGAAATCGATGAGAAGACAGGTAAATTCCGTCTTAGCCACCGCGTCCTGCTTGAGAAACCGGCTGACTGGGAAGAGCGTGCGCCGCGTCAGCGCAACAACGGACCACGCCATGACCACCGTGACAACAGGGGCTCACATCACGAACACAGAAAAGAAAACACTGAAAATTCCAGAACAGAATAACAGATAATTTCTTACCTTAACCCAAAGCCTCAACTCTTGTAAACCCTAATGTAAAAAGAGTTGAGGCTTTTTCTATTGTCTGACTTCCTCCTACTAACCTTACCATAATAATATAATAAAACACCCTGTTTTTCCAAAAGGCACACGCAAAGCTTAGATATATTCAGTAATTTGAATAGAAGCTCTTTCTGCTATCGTTAAAACCGAATGCAACTATTGAAAAAAACATACCCGATAAATCAACCTATCTCTTGGGTATTACTACTTTTGCACCCGCAATGAAAGAGTTAATATTAAATGGAGGAACCGCCAGCGCCATATTGATACTGGCATTGGTAATAGGATTAGGACTATATGTGGGACGTTTGAAATTTAAAGGCATCTCACTCGGTTCGACATGGATATTGTTTATTGGTATCCTACTCGGTCATTTGGGATTGCGTGTGAATCCTTCTGCGTTATCATTTGTCAAGGATTTCGGACTGATACTGTTTGTCTTCGCTATAGGTCTGCAGGTTGGTCCGGGTTTTTTCCGCTCCTTTAAGAAAGACGGCCTGCCGATGAATATGCTGGCCATCCTGCTCGTAGTGCTGGCTGTGGCTACGACTTTTATCATACATCTTGTCACGGGTGAGCAACTGGACATCATGACAGGTGTCATGTCAGCCGCAGTAACCAACACACCTGGGCTGGGAGCAGCACAGCAGACCTTAGCCGATGCAACAGCTGCTATGGGCGGTACACCCGAACAAGTTGAAGCGTCCTCTTCTCGACTGGCATCCGCATATGCAGTGGCTTATCCCCTTGGAGTGCTCGGGGCAATCCTTATTGTCATCACACTCAGAGTAATGCTACATATAGACATTAGCCGTGAGAACACACAGGTATTGCAAGATGAAGATGAAGAAAACAACGCATTCAGAATGGCCTGCAAGGTAGAAAATCCTGCCATCTTCGGACGTAGCATCCACAGCATAGTTGGAGAGGAAAACAGCGAACATATGGTTGTTTCGCGTATGATGCGCGGCGATAAGGTGTTTTTCCCTGACCTGGACAGCGAACTTCATGAGGGAGATAAACTGCTTATCGTAACAGACGTACAACATAAGGACAAAGTGCGTATAGTCTTCGGTGAAGAATTCCCCGTTGACATGAAACAGTGGCAACGTCCCGGCACGAAACTGATGTCGCGCCGACTGTCAATCACACAATCAAAAATAACGGGCAAAAACCTAAGAAAATTAGACATCCGGCAGAAATATGGCGTTACAGTGACCCGCATTCTGCGCGCAGGCATTGACCTGCAAGCGGACCCGGACCTCGTATTGCAAGTAGGAGACAGCATCCAAGTGGTAGGCTCGGAAGAAGGTATCATGCAATTAGCCAAACTGGTAGGCAACCAGCCCGAGACGCTGCAAAAGCCCAATCTCGTCGTCATCTTCTTCGGCATTGCCATCGGTGTGCTCGTGGGCATGACACCCATTTATTTCTCATCCATGCCACAGCCTCTCAAGCTGGGACTGGCGGGAGGTCCCCTGGTAGTTTCCATCCTTTTGGGACACTTTGGCCCTAAATTCAGAATAACAACCTACACGGCCCTCGGCGCTAATCTTATGATCAGGGAAATAGGAATTTCACTCTTTATGGCTGCCGTTGGACTGAGTGCCGGCGAAAACTTTGTCAACAGCCTTGTTAACGGTGGCTACATGTGGGTTCTCTACGGATTTCTCATTACCGTAATACCAATGACTATTGTAGGTTTATTGGGCAGACTGGCACTGAAGATGGATTTCTTCAAACTTTGCGGTCTGCTGTCGGGAGGAACCACTGATCCTGCCCTGCTGACATTTGCAGAACAGATGTCTGGCAGTAGCCGCGTGGCTGTACACTATGCGACCGTCTATCCGTTGACAATGTTTCTCCGTGTTGTGGCGGCACAAATATTGATAATGATAATGTTATAATAATTCTGTTAATATGAAGAATTTCTTTTTAGCCCTTGTGGCACTGGTACTATTAGTTACCTCATGCAAGAACAGTTCCCAATCTCCATTTGTCAAGAAGGTTGGCAACTACTCTGTCGTTACGATAGAGGCTCCTGATTTAAGCGGTATCTCTGACAACGGCAAGGAAGTATTGAATCTCTATCGCTTTGCAGCCGACGAAGTCGATGCAATCTACTGGGAACAATACTTCGGTGACAAGCAATCACTGCTTGGCGGATTAAAAGATTCCATGCAAAAGGTTTATGCGGAAATCAACTATGGTCCTTGGGACAGACTGGACGGCAAATCATTTGTAGAAGGATACGCTGACCGTACTCCTGGTGTAGAATACTATCCTTCCGACATGACTGCGGAAGAGTTTGAGCAATTTGACAATCCCGATAAGATGAGCCCTTACACACTCATCAGAAGAGGCGAAAACGGCACTCTGGAAACCGTATGGTATCATGATGCCTATAAAGCACACGTGGAAAAAATCGCCAATTACCTGAAAGCAGCTGCCGATATCACCATCAAGCCCAGTGTGAAAAAATATCTGTTGAGTAAAGCTGACGCTCTGCTGACTGACAACTATTACGATAGCGATATCGCATGGCTGGACATGGTAGACAGTAAGATGGATCTGGTCATCGGCCCTAATGAAACCGTTGACGACCAATTGATGGGCTTGAAACGCTCCTACGAGGCTTATGTCCTGCTGAAGAACGAGGAAAAGACCAAAGAACTGATGCAATATGTATCCCGCCTAGATGAATTCCAAAAGGATCTCCCCTGCGACGAAGAGTACAAAAACTTCCAGCCTGGCTCCGGCTCAAACATCTTCTCATGTGATGCTCTATACTATGCAGGCAAAGCCAACGCCGGCATTAAGGTAATCGCCTTGAACTTGCCGTTTGACGCACAGGTGCAGAAGGATAAAGGCACACGTACAATATTGCTTGAAAACGTAATACGTGCCAAATATAACAACATTATCCATCCTGCCGGCGCCGTACTCTTAGATGAAGATTCCAAAGAGCACATGTCCCCAGAGGCTTTTTTGTGGAACATTGCCTTCCGTGAAGTGTCACATGGCTTAGGTGTCAAGGAGACCGTCAACGGTAAGGGCAGTGTAGACGAAGCCCTTGGCAACTCCGCAATGACATTTGAAGAAATTAAAGCAAATGCGGCTGGCGTATGGCTCGTATGCAAACTGCAGGAAAAGTTTGATTTGAAACATATATTTACCAAACGTGATGCTTTAACCATCTTCTTCGTATCACTGATACGCTCAGAGCGTTTTGGCGAGGGATCTGCCCTTGGTCGCGCCAATACTATAATTTACAATTATCTCAGCGAAAACGGTGCTTTCACTAGAAAGCCAAACGGACAATACACTCTGGATCTGGCAAAAATGGAGACCCTGCTGGGAGAATTGACCGGCATCGTATTAAAGACACAAGCTACAGGTGACAAAGAATTTGCACAAAACTTTGAGGCAAAATATGCTCACCATTCCGAGGCTTATAAGAGTGACGAAACCAATCTGGACCTTGCCGATGTGCCTATTGATATAAGATTTGACTTCCAGACACGCAAGAGCTCTAAATAAAAACTATTCTTTATAAGCGCAAACCTCAATGCTTTCAGCATTAAAGCTGTCAAAGTATTGAGGTTTTTTGTTTTCAGCAGGCTACCATGATATAAAGAGAACAATCGTACATTCAAAACGCTTATCGAATCAACAAAATGGCTAAAAATTAATGGCATAAATAAGAATTTGGTTACTTTTGCAATAAATGAACTAACTATTTCTACATTATGTCTGCACGTATTTGTTGTTTATTCATGCTTTATCTAACCTTTTGTTGCGGCAACATCATGGCACAGGATGAAAGCATGACAAAACTGAAACAATTTTTCAGGAACATTTCCATGTATCATAATATGTATACACAGGAAAAAGTATATCTGCATTTAGACAACAACGGCTACTTCCCGGGGGAAACAATATGGTTTAAAGCCTATGTCGTCAATGCCGGGACACTGTTGCCGACAGACATGAGCAAGGTTTTGTATGTTGAGTTGCTGACACCAGAAGGTGAAGTCTTTCAGCGTAAAAAATATCCCATAAAGAACGGACGCACTTGGGGAGAAATAAAACTGGAAGACCTCATTCACTCCGGATATTACGAAATACGCGCTTATACACGGGCCATGCTGAATTGGGACGAAGCATATATCTTCTCACGTGTCATTCCTGTATATGATATTCCTAAAGACCCTTTAAAATATGGCGAACTGACATTGCATACAAATGACATTGATGACAAGGCTTTCAGTCGAGCCACTGCAAGACCAATGACAGAGGAAACAACGCAATCGGAACATAAATTACTGATGACCTTCTATCCTGAGGGTGGTTACATCACCAAAGGATTGGCATCGCGCGTAGCATTCAAACTGATAAACAAGTACGGCACGCCCTTGTCAACGCCAGTCAAATTGTTTCGGGCAGACAATACCGAAGTCCATTCCTTCACACCTGTTCATGAGGGAATGGGCATTATTGATATTCCCACTGATTGGAATGGCGGATATGCAGAGGTGACAAGCGCCTCCGGAAAAACCGCGAAATTCACATTGCCGGCAGCAAGAGAGGCCGGATGTAATGTCACTGCATTTACCGACAGCACAGGCATGACCATTAAGGCAGCAAGTAACACCCTGTTTATACCACAAACGTTAGGCGTATCTGTCACATGCCGCGGGATGCCGTGCTATTTTGACACCATACAAATGTTACCTTCCAGCATCTGTACGAAACACGTTCCCCGCAAGCAACTCCGCGACGGCATACAACAGGTAACCGTATTCACCAGCGAAGGTGAAATCCTAAGCGAGCGCCTTGTGTGGGTGGAACCTTACAGAAAAGACATGCAACTGAAAGTCGCACAAAACGCAAAAACCTATGAGGCCTTCTCCCCCGTTGTACTGGACTTTACATTGACCGACGCCAAAGGCCATCCACAACGTGGCGAATTCTCCCTGGCTGTTCATGATATTGACGGAGAGTTGGCTGCAGACGGTGCAGACATAAATACGGAACTCCTGTTGTCCTCCGACCTGAAAGGCTACATCCATAAGCCAGAATATTATTTTGAAACAAATGATGAGCACCACCGTCAGGCACTTGACCTGCTGATGATGGTACAAGGTTGGCGGCGCTATGCCTGGCAGGAAATGTCTGGTGTGACCCCGTTTGTCTTAAAGCAACCCGTAGAAGAGGGACTTCTGATAGATGGCAAAATCACAGACCTCTCCTCTAAGCACAGAAGCAAAGGGAGCGTGGATGTCAATCTGATGATCACGAAAGACCTCACTTATGCTAACGGCTATGCAAAAACCGATGCCGAAGGAAACTTTGCCTTGATGGCATCAGATTTCTATGGTGATGCCTTAGGATTTTTCACAACCACACTTAATGACAAGCGCATATCATGCAGTATGACTCTCAGACGGGGTTTCTCGCCTAAACCTGTTCCATATGATCCGCAGGCATTGATTTTTGATGTTCCTGACTTTAAGGAAAAGACTGCGGACACGGAGTCCGCTCTCTTCCAATGGACAGACACCTTACCCCGTATCATACACCTCCCTGAAGCAAAAGTAAAAGAAAAGGCCCGGCTGCACCCTTACGGCTCACGGTTCACATGGATGGGTGGCGAAAATGCCGGCAAGCGTGCCGCAACGCTCTTTTACAACGTTGAAGACGCCTTAGAGAAACTTCTTGACACAGGTGAGCATGAAATGTCCTTGTGGGACTGGCTGCAAAAGGTCAATCGGCATCTTGTGACAGAAATTCCCGACATTATTCCCCCCAACATCAGTGAAAACGCTATAGGCGATATCAATGAGGCCAAGGTTTTTGACCCTATTCTGCACTACAAAGGCAGACCTGTGAGAATTCTGCTGGACAATGAAAGACCTATCGGCTCAACAGATTTCATGATGAGTGACATACGGTCACTTGCCATTTGTGAGGACATGGATACTTACCAACGTTTTAGCAATTCAGAGAGCAGTATCGTGAACAATGGTGTGCCATACGTCACTTTCCTGTTGTACAGCACCATTCAAAGAACAGCTTCAAAACAACGCAAAGGCCAACGTTCTACAGTTCTCCACGGATACTCAAAATACGAAGATTTCTACAGTCCGAACTACCGCACCTTAGACACTCCGACACCTGAGGACGTGAGGCGTACACTCTACTGGAATCCCAACATCACCACTGACGAAAACGGCAAAGCAAATGTAGTGCTATTCAGCAACAGTCGCCCTAATGAGCGTATAAGGGTGACTGCGCAAGGTATAGCTGTCACAGGACAAATGTTCAGCTATAAATAATTTGTTTATTTCTCTCAAATACAACAAACGGCCATTATAAGGATTAACATCTTCTTATAACTTCATCTTGCCGGCTCGTCAAGTTGTCGGTTCCACGGGATAGAACACATATTCCATCCCGCAGAACGTACATTCAGGCAAAGGGAATTTACGTTCCATCCTTTGGAATGAAAAACATATCAGCAGAAAAACATCGACCTATCCTGCTGTGATACAAAAAACATCGTATAAAGACAAAGAAGACTGCCTTCTGCAATGTTGGCAATCTCCTTCAAATAAAGATAAACATACAATATACTTGATTCTGACGGCAGAAGGAAAAAGTCTGCCGGAAATCGTTTACCTGCTTTTGAATACAACGTCTAAACCGTCATAAGCAGCCCTGAGAGGCGCGGGCAACATTTTGTCTAAGCCTTCCTGAGTAGGCCAGCCCGTTTTTGACATATGGGTGATATATGCCGGTTGTCCGTCCAACGGCAAATAACGGCCTTCCTTCTGCAACATATGAACGATACGCGCAACCTGTTCCACGCTGGAGTGATTGAACATACGCCAATCTTCATTCATTCCCATACCTATAGTCGCCTCCATGATGAAAGCCGTAATGGGCCGTCCTACCTTGAGATGGGGATCAATGCCGGAGATTCGCCCGGCAATACCCATAATGCCTCCCGTATCGGTAGCATAAAGTAAGCGCACGCCGAGGCTTTCTTTAGTCGTACCCTTTTCTACCAAATAGATTAACGCCTGCTCTTTATAGTCGCCTGTGGCATGGTTTGCAGGCATAGGCGTAAAGACAAGTCCTTCCTCCTCTACGCTCTGTCCCACGCTCAACGGAAGTAATTCCGGCATCGGCAAATGTTTTTCATTACTATATTTTTGAAAATCCTTGCGTGCTTTGTCCATCCATGTTTCGCTGAGATAAATTCTCTTGATTCCTGCTTCTATGGCCGTTGCGGGTTCGTAGTGGTCGGGGTGAGAGTGAGTATAGAACAACACTTCCGGGTGACACCTCTTTGGCATCATCTCCCAGCCACACTTGTTAAGGTCTATCAATATTTTCCTATCCAGCAGGACACTGCTGTGCCGGCGTCTTGTCATGTCTTTGTAATATCCTGATGCACCTGTTCCGAGAAAACGCACGGATAAATCCTGCGGACGGGCTTTTATACCCTCTGTACTGTAAGGTGCTTTTGGTGATGTTGTTTCGGTTGCAGCAAATACTGGTTCCTGATTGGTGCCTGCTGCGACAACCATTGCAGTGCTCAATTTCAAAAAGTTACGTCTGTTCATTCTCTGGTATTTTTATTTGTTTTCTTTCATCTCAATCTCTGCAAGTATGCTGTAAGGCACACCGTTCAACACATCAGTGCGTCCCGTATAACTTGTACCATATTTTGTTTCCACGGTATCGACTGTCGTATTGCAAAAAACAGAGAGATACATTTTACCGGCTTTAGGTTGTGTGATAACCAACTTTTTTTCACTGCCTAATGCTGTATTCTTATACAATGCCTCATCTAAATAAGCGAACTTTTGCGGTTGGGCCAAAAGAAAGAGGTCGTAATTGCTGTAACCCGGTTTGGCCTTGAGAGAAAGTGTTATCTTCCCAGTTCCTTTGGGTACATCGATAACAAAATGATGATATTGCTTGTCACCTATAGCCGTAAAGTCCGGATTATTGTCATGTGTAAAACAATACATTTTGCGTTCTACACCGTTTTCCAACTTTCCCTTAGCACGGGGCGTGCCGTTCCCCTCCATGGCATATCTCATCATAGCAGCCATCAGGTCAAGCCGCTCGCCAGTTTCCACAGCCTCAGGATGCGATCCGCACATAACGATGCGACCTGCATTCTCATCAGTTTTATAAGCCCAGATAACAGGTTTGCCGTGAATATCCTTTCTCAATTTTCTACCAATGGTATAATAACGCGCCAGGATTTCCGTGCCTTCGGGATACATGGAGTCGATGACGGCAAAGCCTCCTCCGTTATGGCGCACGCTGTCTACCTGCATATCCTTGCCAAAATCAGCATACTTCAGCAACGGCGATTTTTTCTCAAGAGATACCGTTGTACTGGAATTACTCAGTCCCGTATGGCAAGTGTAACCCGGCCAGATGCTATAATACAAGCCTACATAAGTAGGTTTGCCTGTTGAAACGACAGCTTTACTGGCAAGGAACGCACCTGCGCAAGTGCCGACATAACTGCCACCGTGGTTGATATAGTCATTGATGTGCTGATTACCCTTCTCCGTGACTGTACGGGCATGCTTCCACGACCTGCCTCCATTAGTGTACAACATACGGAAACGGGGAGCCCCATCAGGATAAAGCAGTACGCCGTTTTCATCTATCGCGCTGCCGGCAAATAATTCCTTTTGTAACAAACTGTCTGTGTAATTATAATTAGCTTTTTGCTCTACAGTCGCTGGGCCGCATAAAAACGACTCCATGGTCAATCCCATATAACGCACTGCAGGAAGATCATTTCTGGATGTCAGATAGATTCCGCCATCTACGAATACGTCCTTATAATAACCTTTCGTGTTGTCTTGCGCAAGAGCTGAACTCATAACTGCAAGCATACTGATAAAATAAAAATACCTTGTCATTGTCATGCTATTTAATTGTATTTCCTTATGCAAAGTTCGCAAATAATATTAACAACAGAGTCTATCTCAGGGCTTTTGTTGAATAATTTCCCATACACACTCTGCCGAATCCATATGGCCACTTTAGTTCTTCACTATGGCAATATCATCATAAGACATCCTGGAATCAACTCCGGCTATACTGTCTGAACAATCCATCAATAAAGTCATCCAAACAAGGCTTTAAGTTCCTCAGGCCATTGGGGCATAGCGCCGTCCTGGGTGCAGACATAAGCAGCAACTCTTACTGCAAGAGCATGCGCATCATAGATAGATTTTCCCAGCATGATACATGAACAAAATGCCGCAGTAAAACTGTCACCCGCTCCTACGACATTGACAACTTCACATTGTGGTGTCTTCATATAAGACTCTTCTGTTGGCGTAAACACATAGCTGCAGTTTCCTCCACATGTAAGAATAACTATCTTCTGGTGAAAATCTGAGAGAAGGCGACGGCTGACATCCACTATATCCGAAAGTCTGTAATCAAACATCTCATTGAGCACTCCAGCCTCATCTTCATTAAGCTTAAGGATGTCACTTTTACCCAGACTCTCTTCTATCATCTCCCTGTTGTAGAACTGTTGGCGCAGATTGACATCAAAGATTTTCAATGCATCACTCCTCATCAACGACAGGAAAGTTTGCAGTGTCTCACGGGTCCTAATGCTACGTTGCGCGAGTGTACCGAAACACACCGCATCGGCTTTTTGGGCCCAACTCTCCAATTCTTTGGTAACAGGAATATAATCCCATGCCACATCTGTACGGATAGTATATTGAGGATTGTTTATATCGTCTTCATTAATGTCTACCACACTCGTCGGTTTCTCAACCTGAGCAACAATACATTGTAACCCGTGGCGTTTTGCTTCTTCCAGCAACCTGTCGCCCGATGCGTCCTTACCAACAGCACTGACAACATAACCATCCAACCCACACTGCGTAGTATGATAAGCAAAATTACCGGGCGCTCCGCCTATAAGCTCGTATGTCTTATGCTTATCCCAAAGCAGTTCTCCAAATCCAATGATTATCTTTTTCATTTCTGCATTTTTATACTAAGCAAAAGTAACAAATCTTCTTTAATCCTTACTTTTTGGCTGGATTTAAATTGCAAAACTGCTTGAACATGGATAAACGCATTGGAATTTAAGATTATGAGACTACCGCTTCACACATAATTTTTGTAAATTTGCAGTATGAAATATTCTGGTCATAACATCTCACGCGCAAAGAACTTCGTTTTGTTCTTCTTACTTGTGCTAACTTGCTGTATCTACTCTTCCTGTTCTCAGAAACCATCCAAGAACAAGAAAGCCCTCTTAATGGTCAGCATCGAACCATTACGCTATTTCACTGAACAAATTGCGGGCGACATATTTCAGGTAGAGTCCATTGTCCCTGATGGTTACAATCCTGAGAGCTACAAGCCCACGCCTAAACAGCTGATGCTTCTTGTGGATTGTCAGGCATTCTTCAAGATCGGGCGACTGGGGTTTGAGACGACTTGGCTTGAAAAAGCATGCAAGGAACAACCGGGGCTGAAAGTTATAGATACTTCTGACAGCATACGCACTAACGCCAACGGCATGACGCTGGCAGAGTTTGACCCTCACACGTGGACGTCAGCAAAAAATGCCAAACTGATATGCCGGTCCATCTGCAATGCTTTATGCCAAATAGACTCGACACACTCGGCTTTTTTCAAGCAAAATCTGGACAGCATCATTCTGTGCATAGAGCAGACAGACAAGCAAATCCACCAGATTCTTGCTGATGTTCCTTCCAGAACTTTCATCACAGTTCACCCCTCACTGACTTATTTTGCCGAAGATTATGGCTTGCGTCAATTATCCATTGAGAAAGAAGGCAAGGAACCCGCTCCCGCGGATATCAAGGACCTGATTCGCCAAAGCAAGGAAGACGGTACGCCGGTCATCCTGATTCAGCGGCAGTTTTCCAAAACTCAGGCTGAGATTATCGCCAAGGAGACAGGTGCCCATATCGCCAATATCAATCCTCTTGGTTACCAATGGGACAAAGAGATGATAAATATCGCCAGAATCATTCACGATGGAAAATAACAGCCCGATTATTCAACTGGAAAACATCAGTGCCGCTTACGGTTCAAAGACTGTTCTCCACGATATATCCCTACAACTTTGCCAACATCACTTTTTGGGCATTGCGGGACCTAACGGCGGAGGTAAAACAACTCTGCTCAAACTGATTCTCGGACTAATGTTTCCTAAAACCGGAACTATCTCTTTCTTCCGCAACGGTCAAGTTTGCGACCATCTGCCAATGGGCTATCTCCCCCAACAGACCACCTTTGACCATAGTTTTCCTATCACTGTCAAGGATGTGGTTTTGTCGGGAGCATTGAGTCGTCGCCACCACCTCATGGCATACAACAGCACTGAACAGGACTATGCCCATAGCCTGTTGGAGAAAGTCGATTTAGGCAACAAATCCAATTGTCTGATTGGCCAGTTAAGTGGCGGTGAGCGTCAACGCGCTTTGTTGGCCCGCGCGCTGATGTGTCAGCCTGAAGTATTGATTTTGGATGAGCCTAACACGTTCTTTGACATCAAAGCACGTGCATGGATGCTTCAGGAGTTAAAGGAGATTCAGAAAAAGTGTGCCATCATTATGGTCAGTCACGATTTACGTGACCTCTTCTCTGTTTCCGACAACATCGCCTACATCCATCGTCACTTGCATTTGTACAAAACATCCGACACATCCATCAATCAATTGGAAGAGGATATTCTGCACAGCAACTGTCTGCAACGAGAAAAACATTTTCATTAACAACATATAACTTAAAATATCATAAATATATGGCACTTCAATGTGGTATAGTCGGTCTTCCTAACGTGGGGAAATCCACACTTTTCAATTGTCTGAGTAGCGCTAAGGCACAAGCAGCAAACTTCCCTTTCTGCACTATTGAGCCCAATGTCGGTGTTATTACTGTCCCGGACGAACGCTTAGGCAAACTGGCAGAAATCGTTCACCCTGGACGCATTGTCCCGGCAACAGTAGAGATTGTTGACATTGCCGGATTGGTTAAAGGCGCCAGTAAGGGTGAGGGTTTGGGCAACCAGTTCTTAGGCAACATCCGTCAGACAAACGCCATCATTCATGTCCTTAGATGCTTCGATGATGACAACGTAACCCATGTGGATGGTAGCGTGGACCCTATCCGTGACAAAGAGATTATTGACACCGAACTGCAGATTAAGGATTTGGAGACAGTCGAGAACCGTTTGCACAAGGTTGAGAAAATTGCCCAGATGGGCGGCGACCCAAAGGCAAAGATAGAATACAATGTTTTGAAAGCTTATCAGGAAGTTCTTCAACAAGGCAAGTCGGCACGTACAGTGGAGTTTGAAAGCAAAGAAGAACAAGCCGTGGCCCACGATTTGTTCCTGCTGACCACCAAGCCCGTCCTATATGTCTGCAACGTTGACGAAGGCAGTGCCGTTACCGGAAACGCCTATGTGGAAAGAGTAAAGCAAGTTGTAGCGGAAGAGCATGCCGAGATTCTCGTCATTGCTGCCAAGACTGAGGCTGACATTGCCGAGTTGGACTCTTATGAAGAGCGGCAGATGTTCTTGCAGGACATCGGTTTGGAGGAGTCCGGTTGTAACCGTCTGGTCAAAGCGGCTTTCAAACTGCTTAATCTCCGCACATTCATCACCGCAGGTGAGATGGAGGTCAAGGCCTGGACGTTCCGTCAAGGCTGGAAAGCACCCCAATGCGCCGGCGTCATCCATACAGACTTTGAGAAAGGCTTTATCCGTGCCGAAGTCATCAAGTATGAAGACTATCTGACCTACGGTTCTGAAGCGGCAGTACGCGAAGCCGGCAAGATTTATATTCAAGGCAAGGACTATGTCGTGGAAGACGGCGACATCATGCACTTCCGCTTTAATGTTTAATCTTTCAGAATTATGTTTGCTTTTATTACCTGGAATCCCGATCCCGTTGCGTTTCATCTCCTCACATGGCCTGTCAAGTGGTACTCTCTCTGCTGGGCCACCGCATTACTGTTGGGTTATTATAACATGGGGCGTCTGTATAAAAAACAGCACATCCCCGACGAAGTTTTTGCTCCGCTTTTCACCTACTGTTTCCTGGGTGTACTCATCGGTGCACGCCTCGGACATTGTCTCTTTTACGAGCCTGTCTACTATATTCATCATCTCGGTGAAATGATTCTCCCCATCAAGAAGTTTGCTGACGGCTGGCACGTTGTCGGTTATGAAGGTTTGTCCAGCCATGGAGGTGTTTTCGGCATGCTGTTTGCCATATGGCTTTACTCCCGTAAGATGGGCATGCACTATTTGCGTGTCTTGGACAACATGGGCATTGCCACACCTCTGTCTGCCGCATGTATCCGTTTCGGCAATGTGATGAATTCCGAGATTGTAGGTGTCCCTACCGACTTGCCTTGGGGCGTTATCTTCGCCGCCAATGGCGAGGACTTCGCACGCCACCCGGCACAGTTTTACGAGTGCCTGTTCTACCTCCTGGTCTTTGTCGGCGCACTCTGCCTGTATGCCATTCCAAGACTAAAAACCAAAGTTGGTACCGGGTTCTTCTTCGGCTACTGCCTGACGACAATTTTCACGTTCCGTATTCTCATTGAGTTCATCAAGGCGGATCAGGTAGCGGAAGAGGCGACTATGCTACTCAACATCGGACAAATCCTGAGCATCCCACTCGCATTAGTGGGTATCTATTGCATGATAGGCGGAAAGTATTGTCTCAAATACGCAGAGAAACCCGGTGACAAGATTTACACGCTTCCCGGGACAAACAAGAAATAATGGAGCACCACACTGTCAGACACACTGTTACAACGGGTAAGTTTACCTTACCCTGTGCCTATGTGCTGTCTGCCGTGTTGTGGAGCCTCACTTCTGCAAATACCACAGAAAACTGGACAGGTTTCCTCTTTCTGGCAGTAACGACTTTTTTCCTGCGCACTGTCTACAACAATGTTTCCCTCATCCGCATCCGCAGTTGGTTTCTGTCTTCATGCTTCATCATCCTATGTGCCTGCATGCCTTTCCTGCACACTTTTGACTGGACTTTCATAAGTCTTTTTTCTTTTATTATTGCTCAGCATTTTCTCTTCAAGGCATACCAGAACACCCACGCGGAGAGACCTCTGTTTTTTGCTTTCTTGTTTTTATTCAGCGCTACTCTGTTTTGTCCTCCCGTCATCCTTTTGACACCGGCTTTTCTGCTGGCAATCATGGTGCCTCTGAGAGCATTCACGCTAAGGACGGCGAGCGCCATTCTTCTGGCCCTTATCCTTGTAGCCCAAGTCCTGCTTTGGTATCATATCGCAACAGACAGCATCAATGCTTTGCCAGAGTTCTGGATCACCCTGACCGATATCCACTTTAAGGAAACATGGCAATGGAGTACCCTTCAAATGATTAATGTCATTTTTATTGGCGTTTTCCTTTTTCTGAGTATCATCCATTTCTACAGGACTTTTTTTTATGACAAGATACGTACACGCATGTATTTTCACGTCATCATCCTTGAGACAATATGCTGTGCACCAGCCCTGCTGTCCTATCCGGATTATTTCAACGCATTGCTCAGGTTGCTGCTCCTGCTATGTGCTCCTTTATACGCTCATTATTTTGTCCTGGGGCAAGGGCGCTTTATGGATTATTTTTTCCTTTTCTTTTTGGCCGCTTCAGCAGCACTGGCACTATTTAACGTCAACTGTTTCCCATGATTGAGATTTTGCAGGATTTCGGCTATGCCGGCATGTTTGTCGCATCATTTCTGGCAGGCAGCGTTTTCCCCTTCAGTTCTGAGGCGGTAATGACCGCCCTGTCACTGGCCGGACTGAATATCTGGGCACTGTTAGCTTACAGCACTGTAGGCAACACTCTGGGCGGCATGTTCAATTATGGCATCGGCAGACTGGGCAATGAGGACTGGATGTACCGCCTCTTCCGGTTTGAGGAAGAGCGCGTGACCAAAGCCAAGAAATGGGTCCGCTCCTATGGCGCATGGATGGGACTGCTTTCCTGGATACCCATTATCGGCAGTGTCATCACCGTCTCCATGGGACTGCTGCGCGTCAATTTTTCAGCAGCGCTGCTGGCGACATTCCTCGGCAAGTTTCTGCGCTATCTTGTACTGACAGCTTTCCTTTCACTTTTTTAATACAAATAAAGATTAAACCGTATGCACATGAATAAACTTTCCTTCTTAATCACTGCTTTTTGGCTGTCGTTTTGTGCGCAGGTCTCTGCGGACGATGCCGACAAACGGGATTTGACTGAGGGACTGGCTTACCGCGCAGAATTGCAGCAATCGTTTTCTCACGGAAAGACACCGCTGTGGCTGAATGCCAATAAACACGGATTGAGTTCACTCAAGACTTCCAATGGTTACGCCCGCTTCCGTGTGGTGCGTCCCCTGGCAGCTGACTCTGCACGCAAATGGGGCATAGGGTACGGTGCTGACCTCGTCGGTGCCTACAACTACACCAGTCATGTGATTATCCATCAGGCTTACGCCGAAGGCAGGTTGTGGCACGGCACACTGACCGTCGGCAGCAAGGAGTTTCCCATGGAACTCAAGAACAACACGCTCAGCAGCGGTTCACAGACATTGGGCATCAATGCGCGCCCCGTCCCGCAAGTGCGCATCGCCCTGCCGGAATACTGGACATTGCCCTTCGGCAAAAAATGGATACACTTTAAGGGACATCTGGCTTACGGCCGCTTTACCGACGACAACTGGCAAAAGGATTTCTCAGCGGGCCCTTACAAGCACTCCAAGGGCGTGCTTTACCACAGCAAAGCCGGCTATCTAAAGATCGGCAATGCGCAAAAGTCACCTCTCTCCCTCGAACTGGGACTGGAGATGGCATCACAGTTTGGCGGCAAGATGTACATCTATGACTCCATGAATCGTGAACTGTATTACCACAACCCGTCCAATTTCAAAGCCTTTTTCAATGCCCTCATCCCTGCCGGCAGCGACGATAAGGAATCAACCTATAAAAACGCTGAAGGCAATGTACTGGGCAGCTATACGCTGAGGCTGAATTACGAAAAGGACGACTGGGGTGTCAGCCTCTATGCCGACCACTTTTTTGACGACCACTCCGCCATGTTCTTTATCGCCAAAGGCGGCTACGGAAACGGTGCCAACTGGGACACCCGTTCATCGACCGACTTTATGGCATACAACCTGAGAGACATCATGCTTGGAGCGGAAATCAAACTTAAACGACTGCCTTGGCTGAACAATATCGTACTGGAATACCTGTACACCAAGTATCAAAGCGGACCGTTGTACCACGACCACACTACACTTGTCTCTGACCAAATATCAGGCCGCGACGAATACTACAACCACGGCCTCTACCCGGGTTGGCAACATTGGGGACAAGTCATGGGCAATCCGCTCTTCCGCTCACCCATCTACAATAATGACCACCATATTGAAATCTACAACAACCGTTTCTCAGCGGTCCATCTGGGATTCGGCGGACAACCGACGCCGCAACTGGAATACAGGGTTCTGGCAACTTACCAGAACGCACTGGGCACCTACAACGCTCCATACAAGAAACCTGAGGATAACTATTACCTTCTGGCGGATGCCACCTATAAGTTTACGGGCAAACTCTCCGGCTGGAGCATCAGGGGCGGGCTCGCCTTTGACTGGGGATACACGCTGGGCAACAACAAAGGCTTTCAGCTGACCGTCGCCAAACAAGGTTTATTCAACAGATAACCCCAAAACACCGCAACAATGAAAAAAATCTCATACATTCTGACCATATTCTCCGCGTGCGTACTTTCTTTTCAGTCATGCCACATAGAGTCATCTGACAACGGCAAACTGGACGGCTTTTGGTATGCTGAGAGCATCGACTCCATCAGTGGCGGCAAGGCCGACGTATATGATGACTGTTACTGGGCATTCCAGTTTGACCTCCTTTCCATCCGCCACATAGAGACACAAGAGCAATACCTCTTCCATTTCACTTGCCGAAGCGACTCCCTGCTGCTCTCCGAGCCATACAAGGCTATCGAGCAAGGCCTTGACTCACTCCTGCCCGACAACAGGGAACTGCTCCCCCTGGGGGTACAGTCGCTGGAGGAAGGGTTCAAAATAATCGAACTCAACGACAAAAGGATGAAACTGCAATCTGCCGTCCTGAGACTTAGCCTGCGCAAGATGTAACAGCCCGCCGTCACATCAACGGCTCCTATATACGACCAACTACTTTTTATTCTGTCCCGAAATATTGTCCGTTCCATACGGCGGAACATAAATTCCGTCAGGCGGAACGTATGTTCCATTGGTGGAACTAAGGTCCGTCAGTATGGAATGACATATTTCACGCCCACGACACCTCCCCGCTACCCCGTGGACCTTCTCTCAGCGTCGGGGAAACTGATCCGCTGTGCTCCTCATATGCATACGCTGCATACAGAATTCGCCCTTTTATAATAATGTATTCAAATAATATAAAGAAGACGATAAAATATTTATCCAAAATCCACCTTACTGCGAAAACTTATACTTTATTAAGTGCAATTTTGCTATTCAGGCTTTTAAAAATGACATTTTTTTGATTTTTGTGTGATATTTTGTGTTAATTTCGGTCATTTGTAAAAAAAAGTTCATAAAAATTGCAAAAAAAGAAAAATTATTTTTTACTTTTGCAAAGAATATATAATGGCATTTAGGCCCTCAACTGACCATGAAGCCAAGTACAAAGGGTTAGAAACCATAAAAAGAGATAAAGAATAAAAATTATCAAATAGTTATTAACAATTAAAAATGAGTATGAAAAGATTCATGTTAATTTTCGCCTGCCTGCTTTTGACAGTAGGTAGCGCAGTGGCTCAGTCTACTCAGAAGATTACAGGTAAAATCACTTCTGCAGAGACTGGTGAGGCTCTTTTAGGTGCTCAAGTTTTTGTAAACGGCACATCGTTTGGTACTGTAACAGACACTGACGGTAAGTTTACAATCAAGAACGTACCTACAAAGTACAAACAGTTGACCATCTCTTATTTCGGCAGAGAGACCAAGACTGTTCCCATCGCTCCCATCGTTAACGCTGCCTTGAAAGAGAACTCTAAGTTCCTTGACGAGGCCGTTGTCGTTGCTTACGGTACAGCAAAGAAATCTTCTTTGACAGGTGCTGTGGAGAAAGTTGATAACGAAGCTATCGAGAAGACCATCGGCAGTAGTGTTACCGGCGCATTGGAAGGTGCCGCTCCTGGTGTTCAGGTGAACAACACCTACGGTGAGCCGGGTAGCGACCCCGCCATCCGCATCCGTGGTGTCGGTTCAGTCAACGGAAGCAACGCTCCGCTTTACGTATTGGACGGCAACATCTTCAACGGTAACATCTCTGACTTGAACCCTAACGATATCGAGTCTATGACCGTATTGAAGGACGCTTCTGCAGCAGCCCTCTATGGTAACAGAGCTGCCAATGGTGTCATCATCATCACCTCAAAGAATGGTAAGAACAACACCAAGCCAAGCGTAACCTTCACCATCAACCAAGGTACATATTCACGCGGTCTTCCTGAGTACAGCCGCCTGGGTGCCAACGAATGGATGGAAGCTCAGTGGACAGCCCTGAAGAATTCCCGCTTGTCTAACCCTGCTACCAACCCCGCAGCCAACCCGATTACTGAAGCCGTAGCCGCAGCATACGCTACAGCAAACATCATCGGCGACAAGGTTAAGAACAATATCTATGATGCACCCAACAACGCACTCTTTGATGCCAACGGCAAACTGACCGCTTCCATCCTTCCGGGTTACACCGACCTGGATTGGGCAGATGCTCTCGAGCGTCACGGACATCGTCAGGAATACGGCGTAAGTTTCGCCAACTCAGGTGACAAGTTTGACGTTTACGCTTCTGTAGGCTACACCAAGGAGAAGGGTTACATCATCAACACCGACTTTGAGAGATTTACAGCGCGTACCAACGCTTCCTTCACTCCGGTTGACTGGTTCAAGGGCGGTGTGAACATCTCAGCAAGCTCTCAGGTACAGAACTACAACGGAAACGCATACGGCACTTACTATGCCAACCCGTTCTATGTTACACGTACAGAGGCTCCTGTTTACCCAATTTACTTGCACAACGCTGACGGTTCCATCGTAACCGATGGCAACGGTGAGCCTGTATACGACACATACTCTGCATGGCGCAGCAACCGCCACATCATCTTTGAGCGTAACACTGACTATGAGCGGAACCGCCGTCTGACCATCGATGCAGGCGCTTTCGCAACATTCTATCTGCCTTACGGCTTCAGTGCTACCGTAAAGGGTAACAAGAACTATCGTACACGCCACTACCGTGACTACAACAACCCGTTGATTGGTGACGGTGCTACCAATGGCGGTCGTCTGACCTACGACGAGAGACAATATGAGACCACCATCCTCGATGAGCAGATTGACTGGAGCAAAGAGTTTGGCAAACACCATGTTGACGCTCTCCTCGCTCACGAAAGCTA
>CACXEH010000015.1 GCA_902766625.1 uncultured Bacteroidales bacterium
AGTCAACATGAAAAAGGTAAGCAATAGGACCATGACATCAGACATAGGCGTCATGTCTATGAATGTGTCTCTCTTTTTAATCGCAAAACGTCCCATTTATATAGTTTTTACCTTTTTAATGTTCCTTATTTCTGTGTCTCCTGGAATGTAGATACAATTGTGAAACCTACCTCGTCAAGTGCATATGTGAGGTGGTCAATCTTGTTTGTATAGAAGTTATAGAATACAACTGAGAGCCATGATGTAGCAATACCAGATGCAGTGTTAACCAAAGCCTCAGAAATACCTGCAGACAGAGCTGAAGAGTCTGTACCACCACCTGCTGACAATGCGGAGAATGACTTGATCATACCGACAACGGTACCGAGCAGACCGGTCAACACACCGAGGGTTACGATAACGGCCAATATTGGCAGATTCATCTGGAGAGTAGGCATCTCAAGTGCTGTAGCCTCACCGAGGGCTTTCTGGATACCCTGAATCTTTTGCTCTTTATCCAATTCTGTGTTCGCAGCCATTTCCTGATATTTGCTCAGAGTAGCTGTAACAACGTTAGCTACAGAACCACCTTGTTTGTCGCAAATGGTTTTAGCCGCTGCCATGTCATTCTTAGCAAGAGCGCCTTTGATTTGTTCTACAAACTTGTCGAGGCTGTCTTTGCCAAAAGCAGTCTTCAGAGCCAGCCAACGCTCAATTGTCAGAGTGATAACTGCGAACAACTGAGTCCAAATGATAGGTACGATGACACCACCATGGTAGATTGTACCGAGAATATCCAGAGGTTTGCCTTCGGGATCACCGCCAGCAAAGTGGCTGGAGTCACCAAATACAAACTTGAATATGATAATAGCGATAATCAAACAAATGACAAGGATTACCCATGCATTCTTGATACCTTTAAAACCAGTCTTTTTCTTTGCAGCTGGTTTCTTGCTTGCGTTAACCGCAACTTTTGTTTCTTTTGTTTCCATTTTTTGTTTTGTAAATTAAATGATTAAATTTATTTTATGTTATTTCTTTTAATACGTTTTATTCATCATTAGCTTAGGTTTGAAGCCGCAATGTCTTGCAAAGGTATAAATATTATTTAAAATAACCGCCACTGCTATGAAAGATATTTGTAAAAAAATGTATTTTTGACAATGTACCGTGATATAATTTGACTTTTTTCATATTTTTTCCACTCAATATTGCTAACTTTGTCTGAAAATTCAAGGTAAAATATCATTTTTGTTAGGAATAATATGGAACATATTGATTGGGCTAATTTACCGTTTGGCTATATTAAAACAGATTACAACGTCCGTTGTGTCTATCGCGATGGTAAGTGGGGAGAGATAGAGGTGAGCTCTTCTGAGTTAGTGAATATACATATGGCAGCGACATGTCTCCATTATGGCCAGGAGTCATTTGAGGGACAGAAAGCTTTCCGTTGCCCTGACGGAAAAATACGAATATTCCGTATTGACGAGAATGCCGCCCGTATGCAGAGTACTTCGCGCGGTATTATGATGCCGGAGATGCCGACGGATTTGTTTGCCGAAATGACAAAAAAGGTTGTAAAGCTCAACGAGCGGTTTATTCCGCCTTACGAGAGTGGCGCAGCGCTATACATTCGTCCTTTGATGCTTGGCATGAGTGCTCAAGTGGGTGTTCATCCTGCTGATGAATACTTGTTCCTCATTTTCGTGACGCCGGTAGGTCCTTACTTCAAAGGCGGTTTTGCATGTACCGACTATGTCATTACGCGCAAGTATGACCGCTCTGCTCCTCTTGGCACAGGTATCTATAAGGTTGGAGGCAATTATGCTGCCAGCCTGAAGGCTAATGATGCAGCCCACAAGGCAGGCTACTCTTGCGAGTTTTATCTTGATGCAAAAGAGAAAAAATACATCGATGAGTGTGGCGCGGCTAATTTCTTCGGCATAAAGAATAATACTTATGTTACTCCTAAGTCAACTTCCATTTTGCCATCCATTACCAATAAGAGTCTCCAGACATTGGCCGAGGAGATAGGTTTGAAGGTAGAGCGTCGCCAGATTCCTGTTGAGGAGCTTTCTACGTTTGAGGAGGCGGGTGCATGCGGTACGGCTGCTGTCATCAGCCCCATTATGAAGATTGACGATCCCGACACGGGTCACAGTTATGTTTTCAGTAAGGACGGAAAGCCCGGACCGATATGTGAAAGGTTGTATACCAAGCTCCGTAATATCCAATATGGTATTGAGCCGGATAAATACAACTGGATGACTGTCTTGGATTAATTAAATTTAAAATCATATACTATGTTGACAAATTCTGAAATTCGCAAGCAGGCTCGCGCTGTCCTTGAGGGCAATTGGGGAAAAGGAGTCATTGCTACGCTTATTTATTTTGTTATTACTTCAGCTCTTTCTGCCGGAGTGTCTATTCCTTTGGGATATAATTTGTGGTTGTCTAATGGTAGTTCGCTTCTGATGACCATATTATGTTTGCCTCTCTCTTGGGGTTTTGTTGTGTTCTTTCTGCATCTTGCCAGAGGGCTTGAGAAAGGCTATGAGGCTTTGTTTGACGGCTACAAATGTTTTATTAAGGTCTTTTTGCTGATGTTCTTAAAAGCCCTATATATATTCTTGTGGTTATTACTATTGATTATTCCAGGCATCATGAAGGCTTTGGCGTATGATATGGCGGAGTTTATTATGGCAGATAATCCTGATATAGATGCACAGGATGCTATTCACCGCAGCAGGGTAATGATGGATGGACACAAAATGAAGTTGTTTCTAATGTATCTCAGCTTTATAGGTTGGGGACTGCTCTGTTTGCTGACTTTAGGCTTGGGCTTCCTGTTATTGGTGCCATATATACAAACTTCGTTGGCTGTCTTTTATCAGGATTTGAAAAAGAATGCGGAGGATAATGGCATTGATGATATGACCCAGGCGGAGATGATTTGATTATAATTATTTTTTTTCTAATAGAAGATGCGGCTTCCACGAAGCCGCATCTTCTATTAGATACTGTGTCGTAATACTTATTTCACCAGCACTTTCTTGCCACCATGGATGTATATCCTGCCTTTCTCGGGCTGGGAAACTTCCTTGCCCTCAAGGTCAAACCACGCACCTTTGTCGTCAGCCTTCACTCTAACCGGATGAATGCCTTCGGGTGCGGGCAATTCCACAATGCCACCC
>CACXEH010000016.1 GCA_902766625.1 uncultured Bacteroidales bacterium
GCAGACGCTCACCGAGATTAAGCGTCTTGACTGTATTTTTCTCACTGTCGGCAACATTGCTCGTCCTCATATAACCCACAGAGTTGGCGTAACTGAAGTTGGTTCCTGTATGCAGATTAAAGGCATTGTCCTTACCGAATGCGCGATTAAATCCGGCAAAGGCATTGGTATTCCAATTGCCGTTAATGTTTTCAGGGCGTGTCGTCCTCACACCAGTTTCCTCGTCATAAGTGATTGCATTACTAATGCTGTTGGAGGTCTGATTGAAGCCAATATGAGCAAATATGCTCTGCTGATGCTTCTGCTGGTATGTATTGAAAAACAAGCGGAAGTCATTGGACCATGAAGGTTTCAAACCCGGGTTACCCTTTGTAATATTCAGTGGATTGCTGTCGTCGGTAACATCAAGAAGATCTGTCATAGACGGTTGTGAAGATGAACCCCTATAGCGGAAATCCAAGCGTGTATTCTGATTAAAGCGGTAACGCAAACGCAAATTAGGAGCTATGTTAAAGACGTCACGCGTAACAACCGTATCCAACGAAGACTTTTGATATGCCAGATTTGTATGTTGCGGTTGGAGACGTATGCCAGCATGGAAATTGACGTCTTTCGTTGAATAACGTATCCCAACATTGATGTCATGAACATAATCCTTGTACGTCGCATAACGGCTGTTTTCCATATTGCGCACGAGATTAAGCAAGTTATCGTCAGGCAATGTCCCTATCGGATGAGTGTTGCCAGCACCCCAGCTTGTCAGGGAGTCCAACTGGAACAGATTGCGGTCACGGTCAGAATAATTATACTCATATTCGTAACTACTTTGGAGATACCAGTCCTTCCATAACGGTTCTGAGTAGCTCAACTGACCGCTGTAATTCCAACTTTTCGACGGTGCACTGGTGTACTGATTATTATATGTCTGCGACGAACGCTGGTAATAATATATATCAGATATACTGTAGCTGTTGCTCTTGCTGTTAGTATAGCCGGCACGTCCGCGCAGAGAAATACTGCGTCCCTTCTTGCCCAGACGGCGTGTAAGATTCAGCTCACCATTTACATTGTCGCTCTTGCTGTCAGACAGAGACAAACGATTGTTTCGGTTTGTAGCTATCGCCAGGAAGCTGGCAGGAATAGCCGTAGGCTCATTATACCAAAACATCGTATCCAACGGATTATCCCCCCACACATAGGGGTCACTGTTGAATGTCGCCGTTTGGCTGTTGCCCGAATCGTCAGAAGAAGAGTGAGAATAATTGGAACGCAGATGTAAGGTTGTCATGGAATCAGGTTTCCATTCCAAATTAAGACCTGCACTCATGCTGTTGTTTTTTCCATAGGACTGCGACATGCTGTTGGCGAAAGAGTTATTGCCAGAGGTCAAGAATGTCTCTGAGTTACTGCGTGTAAGGTTATCGCTACTGCTGTGACTGATGCGAAAGTTTCCGCCAATCTGGAAATAATGGGCTGAGTCTTCCTTCAAACCATTATTCCAGAAACCGTCAAGTCCAGCTGAGCGTGATGCCGTCAGACCGCTCGCACCACCGCGGTAGCCTGGACCGCCACCACGGAAACCGCGGTCATTGACATTATTCATATTCCCGACGGCACTGATACGGCTGTTGTTCGTAAAGCGAGAAATAAATACGCGATTCGCATAACGATTCTTGTTACCAGCCGCAAGGTCTATATTGGAAATCCAACTGGATTTAAGTTCTCTCTTCATACCGACATCAAGGACTGTCTCCTCATTGCCGTCGTCAATACCTGTCTGACGCGTGTAGTCGCTCTGCTTGTCATAAGATTTAATCTTGTCTATCAAATCCACTGGTAGGTTTTTCATTGCGACCTTCGTGTCTCCTTTAAAAAAGTCTTTACCGTCAATCAATATCTGCGATACCGTCTTGCCGTTCAGCTTAATTGAGCCGTCATCTTCCACCTCCGCTCCCGGCAGTTTCTCTACGAGAGCCTCAAGAGTAGAACCGTCAGGCGTACGGTAGGCACTCGCATTATACACAAACGTATCCTCTTTAACGGTAACTTGCGCTGCGTTCGTCGTCACTGTAGCTTGCTGTAGTGCAATGGCATTGATGGTCATCGGAATATTACCAAGCGCGACATTCTTCTGTTTTGAAAGCGTCACATTAGTATACTTGTTATAGTACCCGATTGATGTGTACATAAGAATGTATTTCCCCGGACTTTTGATATTGAAAGAGAATGCTCCCGATGAAGAGGTTGCCGTACCGTCCACATAAGTACTGTCACTCTTCATCAGACGCACTCCAGCCATCTCTATAGGTTCTGAAGACTTACTGTCAATAAGTTTGCCAGAGAGTACATATTCTTGTGCAGAAGCTCCTAATGACACAACGCACAACAAAAGCAAATATATATATTTATTCATGATCATAAAGGCTAATTTAAAGATGTACTTCATATGAAAAAGTTAAATCTCCCCATTAAATAATTCTCTTCTTATTTTCTATTTACAGAAAACTTATATTGAAGCGTCAGCATAAGATAACTGCCTACATGATTAGTCTTTGTCTCATATTTAGAATTCGCACCGACGCTACGCGTGATATATTGACGCTGATGCAGGATGTCGTTATACCGAAGTCCTATAATAAGGTGCTGCTGCATGAGACTTTGTGTCACCCGGGCATTCCATAGACATTCTGACGTATTCATTGCAGAATCAGCAAAACCTCTGCGCAAACGGAAGCCGAAATCCGTGCCGATGCTCATTTTCCAAGGTAAATCATAACGCAACTGCGTCTGCAATGTCGTTACCGTTGTATTAAGTTTATCATACATCCCATTAGCGCTACGGCTGTGATTATACGCTATCTTGCCCGTCAGGATTATCTCCAGATTATCTGTACGGCATGAAGCGGACACGCGCTCGTCAAAAAGGAAATCGTGCATCACGTTTTTAGACTCTTCCGATTGCAACCCGCCCGTATTGACAAACCCGACACTCCGGAAATAGCTGTTAGTGGACGTCAGCATAACATTAAACATATTTTCCTTTCCGAATGACCTGTTATAGTCTATACCCAAAGACGCATCCATGTTGCCATTGATATTATCTGACTTCACGGTCTGCTTACCCGTTTGCATATCATAGACCAGTCTGTTGGTAATACTGTTGAACGACTGATGGAACGCAGGATGAATAACAATATTTTCTTGTCTTTCCGTATTGTAACTCTGATACCATATATTAGCACTATGCGACCATGTATCTTTCAGATTCGGATTTCCCATAGTGACATACAGCGGATTGCTTTCATCGGGTATATCAATAAGGTTGATTAAATCGGGCGATGAAGTTACTGTGTAATACGTGAAACTGATATTCTTTTGCTCCGATATCTTATACTGGGAATATAATTTAGGTTCTATGTAGAAGCCGTTGCGTCTTTTTGCCGCCGAATAGGTGTTTTTCGTAAATCTCAGTTTCGTATGCTTAAAGCAGACATCGACATAAGGCCTTATCGTCCATTTCCCGACAACCAGATGCGACCCCAGCTGTATACTATTATTGTGACGATGATAGGCGGAATACTGACAATTCTCCCATACCTTGATGAGCTCAAGTGTATCGGCTGACGGCAACCATCCCAATTCAGGATATTTGTTGACGCTGACATTCCGTAGGGAATCCAATTCGTACCACGAACGGTCCTCGTTGCTGTAAGAATGCAGAAATGAATATCGTATGAATGCTGAACTTTTTTTGTTGAAGTGATACGAGAAACTGGCATTGGCATTTAATGAGTGCGGGTGAGTCGGACTGGAGACATACTGGTCATAGAATGTCGGCAGCATCTCCGTGCCCTGTCGATAGTATTGTATTTTGTTGAGCGTGAAAGTGCGACTACGGTTATATGAGTGGTTGTACGACACGTCTGCGCTCAATGATGTCCCCAATGAATCAAAATGGTGTGCCGCAAAAGCGGCTGCCGAGAACATATCACCGCGACCACGGTTCAACATAGAGTTTAAACCGGTATTGACAATTATATTCCTAAATTGCATGTCCGGCGTCAAACTAAAGATATTCTCCAGCGATTCTTGGCGGGAGGCTACCTGATAGGGATTGTCGTTAAACATCGCACTCTGCCCTACTGTCCGGCTCCTGCTACTTTCCATATTTGCTGATGCACTGAATGTAAACACGTTACTTGAATCTGGCTGCCACGACAAGTCTACACTGTTTTCCCAACTACGTTGTTTATTGCGCATTGAGGATACGTTATAGGAATATACGTCAGTCTCTCTATTCAAAAACGTTTCCGAAGCAGACTCGGAGCGCACATCGTTATCATTGTATCTGTAATATGTAGAAGCGTATACCCTGAACTGTCCGCTCACATCCTCACCTTCTTTGTTGGACCATTGCACTGTGCCACCGGCATTTTTAGTCGAAGACAATCCGCAGTCAGTGTCAAAATCATCACTTTCAGGAACATTTTTCATGTCGCCAAAAAGAGACGCGCTCCATCTGTCTGTGAACTCCTGGGCAAAGATATGATTGTCATAATGCCTGTGGCTGGCAAGACCGGCATGGCCGTCAAGCGTAAGTGTCTTTTTCAATTCCTCCTTCAGTGTCACGTCCATGACTTGATTTTTCTCCGCCTCAGGAATGCCGGACCGCCTGGCCTCTCTGCTGTCCTCCTCGTAGACTTTAACCTCTTTGATAATGTCTACAGGCAGGCTTTTCATCGCCACGCCACTGTTCCCCTTGAAGAAATCTTTTCCGTTTATCTTGATTTCACTGACACTCTTACCTCTGTAAGTGATGCTGCCGTCGCTTCCGACAACGACACCAGGCAAACGACGGACAAGATTCTCCAATATAGCACCCTCAGGAGTCTTATAAGCCTCAGCGTTAAACACCACGGTGTCGCCCCTGTGCACTATTTTAGGTGTTGCAACCTTGACACCTACATCTCGCAAGATTATAACCACACTGCTTGTATCTTGTCCCCGTGCATTAACTAAGCCACACAGAAGAACAAAAAAAACAAGCATCCGACCAGGCATACCCTCGCTTTATTTTTCAGGGAGAATCCAGTCTGTGCTGAGCGGTTTACCCTTCTTCCCGAAACTTTCTCTCGGATATACATGGAACCGCATTTTGTGCCATCGTGGCAGTTCAGTCTGACCGAAGACACAGGTCACTTCAGCCATATCCTGAGCCTCACCGAGGAAATAGCCTTTACTATAAACGTGCTTGGTGAGTGCTATCTTGGCAATGTCATACTCTACCACCTCAGCCTCTACCTCATAGTCAAACGCACGGGCTCCATGTGTCTTCTTGAGCACAGAAGGGAAATGCACCGTAAATTGCTCTTGCTCGGTACCTTGTACATCCTTTCCGACGGCACGTGTTACGATTGCCTTGTCACTGGTAGCAAACTGAGGCGTCGCTACATTCTTCATGCGTGTTTCAAACACATATGGCTTATCCTGCCCGCCAAGTGGCAAAGGTATTATCCAATTGTCACCCAAGGGCTGGTCGTAAACAAACTCACGGCGCTCCAATGTGATGCAATCGTCATAGACAGACATTATCTGCCCGTGCTTGCCGTTGTGCGTCCCGATGCGTTTCATCTGAGATGTCCACGGCTCACGCGAGTTTTCACGGCCACTCCACAGACTGATATAGCTCAACGATGCGGTTCCGATGCTCGTGAATGGACCTTGCCATATAGTGCGCTCATCCGTAAGTGATGTGTGACTGTGGCCTGAGAAACATACGCAATTGGGATATTTGCTCAAGGCCTTGGTCACATTGCCACCACCCTGGCCCCAAACCCACGGACCTGAGCATGTGTTTTTCGGGTGGAAGTGCTGATAGTAAAAGAACGGACGTCCGCCCGTGGGC
>CACXEH010000017.1 GCA_902766625.1 uncultured Bacteroidales bacterium
CCTGAATTAGTTGACAACCTTCCTGACATTGTTGACATTATTCCTAAATAGGTTGACATTTTCCTGGCTGAGTTGACAACGTTGAAACTGTCGCCTGCAAAGTTAGGGATAATCTGTTTTTTCGCGATTGTTAACAGCCAGACCGGCTCATGCAAACACGGACTTCCATGCTGTTGATAGCGTGAGGTTGCAGATACAGGTTTCAAAAGGTTGTTTTTAGTTTCAAAAGGTTTCATCCATTGTATTTTCCGCTTCCAAGATTCGGTAGGCGGTATATATACTTACTATCTTTGCACTGCGTCCTGAGATGCCGGCCGTATATTTTGTGTGTGTTTTGTGTGTCGGCGGGCTATCCAAAGACAAAGACAGGGGCCTTACCCAAGATATGCCGCTTGCTAAAATCAAGGAAGTAAAAATAGCAGCAGAAACGGCTATCCCATTGGGAACCTATGAAATTGACATGGACACCATCAGTCCTAAATACAGCCTTAAACCTTGGTATGTAAAAAAACTGTCATGGTGCAAGAGTGCCAAGGCTGAAATAAAATAATGCGCAAAAAGTTGCAAAATCTTACAACTTTTCGTATTTTTGCATCATGATACGGAAGATACGTACATATGGCGGATATTTTGAAGCCTTTATGGCAACCTTAGAAGAAAAGGAACAAGAGAAGATACAATATGGTCTGCTTCTGTTAAAAACTCAACATAGGTTATCAAAGAAATTTGTCAAGCTAATACGTGACGGTATTTATGAACTACGGACAGAGTATAGAAATAATATATATCGTGTATTCTTTATTTTTGATGAAGGACAAATAGTCATACTGTTTAACGGATTCCAAAAGAAGACACTAAAAACTCCTGTTAATGAGATTGAAAAAGCATTAAAAATTAAGAAAGCATATTATGAAGACAAACAATCACAAAATCGCTGATTATGACCTTGTTCTTGATGCCAAGTTTGGTAAAGAAGGAACTATAGAACGTGTTCAAGCTGAAGAGGCAGCCTTCTCATTTTATTCCGGTCAGATTCTCCATAATGCCCGTAAAGAAGCAAAAGTCACCCAGGAAGAGTTAGCACGTAGAACTAATACCACAAAGTCTTATGTTTCCAAAGTTGAAAATGGTGTTGTCATCCCGAGTGTAGGTACTTTTTACCGTTTCATCAATGCCTTAGGTTTAAGAGTTGAAGTAGTCAAGCCTCTCTATTAACAGAAAGGGGTCTCATATGCATTATCTGTAAAATGTAATCCAGTTGGTACACATCAAGCATTTCTGTACCAAGGTTATGGGGAACAGTGAAGACAAGTATCACAATCTGTGACAGGATGTGTATGTGGCTATCCAAAGACAAGCAGGAGCGGAGAAAGGAACTATGACATTTTTTTGAGTAGTGTGCTCGATGTGAGTCCTTCAGTGTGCAGACCAAGAAGGGGAGCATTATTGCCCTTCCGAATCCGGGAACGGCTTTCCAAGCGTTGCACCGTTACAGTCCGGATAAAACGGAGGATATGTGTGGAAAATCCCTGCGAATTATTTGAACGTCAGTTCGTCTTTGCCTGTATGTTTGGATATGTGGATGATGTGGTCGGCGGCAACTCTGTCTTCCATGATGACGCTGCCCAAGCCATTCTCAATGTATGTCTGAATAGCGCGTTTTAAGGGTCGCGCACCATATTTGCTGTCAAAGCCCTTGTCGACAAGGAATTCCATTGCTTTGGGTGTGATGACAAACTTGTAACCGAGTTGTGCAATGCGTGTCTTGAGTTTTTCGAGCTCAAGTTTGGCAATCTTTTCAATAGATTTCTTTGTCAGGGGGTTGAACATGATGATTTCGTCCAGACGGTTGATGAATTCCGGAGCGAAGTGTGTGTTAAGCGATTTCATGATGAGGCTGTTGGACAGTTCCTTGTCATTCTCTTTCTTTGCCAGAAAACCGATGCCTCTGCCAAATTCAGACACCTCGCGTGAGCCGCTGTTGGATGTAAATATGATAATGGTATTCTTGAAGTCTACCGTGACACCTGTCGAGTCTGTCAGACGGCCTTCGTCCATCACTTGCAAGAGGATGTTGAACACGTCGTGACTGGCTTTTTCAATTTCGTCCAGAAGTACGATGGAGTAGGGGCGGCGGCGCACTTGCTCGGTCAGTTGTCCGCCTTCGTCGTAGCCGACATATCCCGGAGGGGCGCCAACGAGCCTGCTTGTGGAGTATTTTTCCATATACTCGCTCATGTCAATGCGGATAAGCGCATCTTTACTGCCAAACATGTATTCCGCCAGCTTTTCAGCGAGATATGTCTTGCCGACGCCTGTCGGTCCCATAAACATGAATGTGCCAATGGGTTTGTTGGGGTCTCTCAGTCCGATTCGGTTGCGCATGATGGCTTTGACCAGTTTCTCTATGGCTTCGTTTTGTTCAACCACAGTGTTGAGGAGTGCTTCGTTGAGGCCTTTTATGCGTATGCTTTCTGATTTTGCCATGCGTTGTACGGGTACGCCGCTCATCAGTGAAACAGTGTTTTCCACGTCCTCAAGGGTTACGGTCTTGTGCTGCTGACTTAATTCTTCTTCCCATTGTTCCTTGTCAGCCTTAATCTTGGCTTCCAGTCTGGTCTCCAAGTCGCGAAGGTTAGCTGCATGCTCAAAATCCTGTCCTTTCACAGCCTGATATTTCTGGTTTTTGATGTCCTCAAGCTGTTTTCTGTACTGCATGAGGCTGTCGGGTATGCCGACTTCGCCCAGGTGTACTCTTGAGCCGGCTTCATCCAGGGCGTCAATGGCCTTATCGGGTTGTGAGCGTTCGGTGATATAGCGGTCTGTCAGCTTTACGCATGCTTCCAGTGCCTCATCGGTGTAGCGCACATGATGGTGCTCTTCGTATTTGTCCTTGATGTTCTTCAGTATCTCTAATGTCTCGTCAGAGGTATTGGCGTCAACGATGATTTTTTGGAAACGGCGTTCCAGCGCACCGTCTTTCTCTATGGTCTTGCGGTATTCCTCTATGGTTGTAGCACCGATGCACTGCAATGTGCCTCTGCTCAGTGCGGGTTTCAGGATATTAGCTGCGTCCATACTGCCAGCCGCAGAGCCTGCTCCGACCAGAGTGTGGATTTCGTCAATAAACAATATGATTTCGTTATGTGTCGTCAGTTCCTTTATAACGCCCATGATGCGTTCTTCAAACTGTCCCCTGTATTTGGTGCCTGCTATGAGTGAGGACATATCCAGGGCGATGATGCGCTTGTCGAGCAAGGCTGAGGGGACTTTCATGGACACGATCCGTTCGGCGAGTCCTTCCACAATGGCGGTCTTGCCTACACCGGGTTCTCCTATGAGTATCGGGTTGTTTTTCTTCCGCCGGCTGAGTATCTGGGCGATGCGCTCTATCTCTTTTTCGCGTCCTACGACCTTGTCTAATTTTTTCTCAGCCGCGTTTTGGGTTATGTCTGTACCATATTTGTCAAGGAAGGGCGTTTCGCTCTCTTTTTCACTTGACTTTCTCTTGGTGGTTGGCTCTCCGGCGCGTGGCTGGTTAGGGGGAAGCATCTCCTCGTCATCCTCTTCGTCATCGTCGTAGTGCATCTCGCTGGCCGTAGGTTTGGCGGACAGACTTTGTGACACGGTTTCGTAATCAATGCCGTTCTGGTTGAGGATGCGGCAAGCGTGGCTTTCCTTGTTTTTTAGTATGGCCAGCAACAGGTGCTCCGAGCGTATGAGGTCGTCTCCATGGGCTACGGCTTCGTCAATGGCATCTTTCAAAGCCCTGCTTGCGGAGATTTCCAGGCTGTATCCGTTTTGTGCGGTTGATATGTCACTTGTGGTCTGCATGTTGGACATGTGTGTTTCCAAATCGTCAATCATGCTGTCTTTGTCCGCGCATATCTTTTCTATCAGTTCTGCTGCGCGGTTATAATGTTCTTTAAGGATGCCAAGGATAAAATGCTCGGCATGGATAGTCGCGTTATGCAATCGAATGGCTTCTTCACGACTGAAGATGATACTTTGTGAAAAGTCCTCTGAATATTGTTTTGCCACGTTAACTTGTTTTGATAATAGATGTTATGACAAAAATTGTACCAAAATACATTTTTTTGTGCAAAATAAACTTCCGGAGACTTATTTTGCGGGCTCAATGGCAGTGTCTTCCTCGATGTCGTCTGCATCGTTGTCATCGTCATCATGGTCGTCAGACTCCTGACGCTTGCGCTGGGTTCGTGCGACAATGATAATGCTTATTTCATATAACATCCATATAGGCAGCGCCACGATAGACAGGGTGAAGGCGTCGCCTGTCGGTGTGATAACGGCGGATGCGATAAGGATGATGACGATAGCGTGACGGCGATAGTTCCGCATGAACGCGGCGTTGATTAATCCCAGCTTACCCAATATCCAGCAGATCATGGGCAGTTCAAAGACGATACCCATGACGAGGTTCATCATCAGCAGTGTGTCCATATAGCTTTGCAGCGTCAGCATGTTGGCCACATCTTCGCTGACCTTATAGTTGCCCAGGAAGTTTACTGTCATCGGGAAGATGCAGAGATAGTTGATGAGTGTGCCGATCATGAACATGACATACACGCCGCCGACCAGCTTTACGGCATACTTACGCTCGTTGTCATACAGTCCGGGCGCAACAAAGCAGAATATCTGATAAAGGATGTAGGGTGATGCCAAAAGGAAGCCGACATAGAAGGATGTCTTCATGTGAATCATGAACTGTTCGGTCAGTCCGATGTTCATCAGGTTCACCTTTTCGGGATGCAGACCGAATAGCCTGTAAGTTATGAAATCGCTTTCGCGTGGGGCAAGGACAATGTCAAAGAGGAGCTCCTTAAAGCAAAAAGCTATTACGGATGCCCCCACAGTTACCACAGCTATTTTGAATAAGCAACTGCGCAACACGTCCAAATGATCCCAGAATGTACCTACATTCTGGTCATCAGCATGCTCTCCCATGTACTATAGTGATATTATTTAGTCTGGGTTGGTGTATTGTCGCTCTTGTTGTCGTCGTCAATTTCCTCAATGCCTTTGACACCATCGCGGAAGCTGCGGACGCCTTTGCCTAAACCTTTCATCAGTTCAGGAATTTTCTTGCCGCCGAAGAGCAATAATACGATTAACGCTATGATTATGATTTCTTGACCGTGTAAACCAAACATACCAGTATTTATTTAATGTGTTATTCGTGGCAAAATTAAGGAAATCATTTGGAATGCCAAAAATAAAATAGAAAAATCGTACTTTTGTACGAAAAATAAAGGGAAATGAAACGCCTGTTACCTATTATACTCTTTTGTTGTGCCCTTGCAGCCTACGCCCGAAACAGTCTTCCGCAATGGCGCAAAGGTGAGTTGGAGATTCACCATATTAATACTTGTCGCGGGGAATGTACCTTCTTTGTATTTCCTGATGGAACGACGATGCTGCTTGATGCCGGCAATGCCAAAATGGAGAAGGAAAGTGAATATCTGGTTCCCCGTGTGGAGGTTACGCCCGAGGAGAAGATTATTTCTTATGTCCGTTCTGTCATGCCGCTGCACAAGGACAGCATAGATTATCTGGTCGTCAGTAACTTTAATGCCGGCCAGATAGGCGGTCTTGATGCGAAGACCTCTCACACCGAAGCCCGTAAACCTGATTATTTCTTGTCAGGAGTGACATATGTCTGCGAATCACTGAAATTCAGGAAACTTATTGACAGGGGTTTCCCGTTATATGATTATCCTGTTCAGAATCTGAGTGTTGAGGCTAAGAATTATGTCAATTTTATCCGCTACCAAACTCAACACAATCATCTTTCTGCCGAGCGTTTTAACGTGGGTAAGGTTAATCAGATTAAGCTGCTGCATGATGTCCGTGGCTACCAACGCTATTTCCGTGTCTACAATTTGGCTGCAAACGGTATTGTATGGACCGGCAAAGGCTTGGATTGTATTCCGTTTTATTCCTTGAAGCACAACTTCAAATATCTGAAAAACGAGAACACTTCAAGCATTGCGATGCGGATCAATTACGGTAAGTTCAGCTATTACACCGGCGCAGACCTTTCGGGTGATATTGAGGAGCAGAAGGACGAAGTGACGACAATAGACAGCTTTGTCGGCAGGATATGCGGCAAGGTAAGTGTGTGCAAAGCCAATGACGGTGCCTCCGTCTTTACAAACAGTCTTGATTTCACCAATGCCGTCAAGGCTGATGATTATATCGTTATGCCTTGGAAGACATCCCATTTGGACCCTAATGTGATGGAGCGTCTCGCCAAACTTGAGGAAGGAGCAAAAAAACCTCATATCTTTGCCACATCCCTCCCGGAGAAATACCTTCCGCAGAATAACAGGTACATGTGGGGCGAATACATCAGTCCCTCGACTGGCCATGTTGTTGTCAAGGTGTCCAATAAAGGTAAGGCCTATAAGATTTACATTGTTGACGACAACAAAAATATTTTGTCCCAATATTAAGACTTTCTCTTATCCGCTAAGACAGCTATGTTCCATAGGCTGGAATATACATTCCACGGGATGAAACAAAAAATATAGCAGGAAAACGACAAAGGTTTTTCCTGCTATTATAATAAATGTAACGTTCTTGTGATATTTTTCTGACTGTTTGTTTACTGGGCATCACTCTGCTTGAGCTGCTCGACAAAGCGGTCCATCTTTTCCATCTCCTCGGGGATATTAATGCGTTGCGGACAGTGTGAGATACATCTTCCGCATCCGATGCAATATTTCGCCTGACGCAACTTGGGTACAGAACGGTCGTATCCGATGAGGAATTGCCTGCGGTATTTCGCGTAATTTTCATCGCGCGGCGAGATGGGCAGTCTGTTTTCTGTCTTGACTTTATTATAATGTACGAAGATGGCAGGTATGTCCAAACCATACGGGCAAGGCATGCAATATTTGCAGTCGTTGCATGGGATGGTCTCAAATCCCACTATCTCTTCAGCGATGTCTTTGTGAAGATATTCCATCTCTTCCTCGTCAAGAGGGTCCAATGGACAATATGACAGCAGGTTGTCTTTAAGGTGATCCATATAGGTCATGCCGCTCAATACAGTCAGCACGCCTTCGTTTGTTCCGGCATAGCGGAACGCCCATGATGCGACGGAGCGTTCGGGGTCTTTCCTCTTGAGCTTGACGGCAACAGGATGGGGGACATTTGCCAGACGTCCGCCGAGTAGCGGTTCCATTACGAAGGCGGGGATGTTTCGCTTTTGGAGTTCCCCGTAGAGATATGAGGCATCAGTGTTGCGCGCGTTTATCTCGTTGGCATATGTCCAGTCCAGATAATTCAGTTCAATCAGTGCAAAGTCAAAATGATATTTGCCCTCGTCGTGCCATTGGAGCAGGAGGTCAAAGATTTTGATGTCGCCGTGATAGGAGAATCCCAGGTTTCTGATACGCCCGTTCTTGCGCTGCTCCACGAGCCAGTCAAGAATGCCGTTGTCGATATAGCGTGCGTTGAAATCCTCCAAAGCATTTTGTCCCATGCCGATGCCGTGCATCATAAGGAAATCCACATAATCCACTTGCAGATTCTTCAGTGAATTTTCAAACATCTCCATAGAGGCTTCGCGCGTCCAGGTCTCGGGGGCGAAATTGGAGAGCTTGGTTGAAACAAAATATTTGTCTCTCGGATATTTGTGCAGAGCGATACCTGTAGCTTCTTCAGATTTGCCTTTGCAGTAAGCGGGAGAGGTATCAAAGAGGTTCACGCCGTGTGCGATGGCATAGTCTACCAGTCTGTTGACTTCTTTCTGGTCGATGGGGGCATCACTTTCGCGTGCCGCTTCACCGCTCTCGGTCGGGAGACGCATCATACCATAACCCAGCAGCGAAATCTTGTCTCCTGTCTTGGGATTGGTGCGATAGGTCATCTTCCCTACCGGAGGCTCCTGAGTCGGTGCCGTCTTAGTCAAGTCCTTGTCATCGTTTTTTTTCTTGCAAGCGGTCAATATCGCTGATGTGGCAATAGTGCTTGTGCCGAATACCTTAAGAAAATGTCTTCTGTCTATATTTTTGTTTTTCATGAGGATGTCTGTTTAGATGGTTTGATGATGCTCGCGTCCTTCAACGTATATTGCAGAATAGGGCCTGGACGGGCAGACGTGCTCGCAGGCTCCACATCCGATACATAAATTCTCGTCAACGACGGGAATGATGGGGACGCGTCCGTCTTCGCTTTCAAGAGACTCTGCCATAGTCATAGTGATGGCCCCTGTGGGACAATGGCGCGCACAGTTGCCGCAAGTTTCCTCGTCGGTTAATATAAGGCAATTGTCCTTTACCCATACGGCGCGACCTATCTGTGTAGATGATTTGTCCTCTCTTGTGATAGGCTTCAGCGCACCTGTCGGGCATACATCCGAACAGCGGGTACACTCAGGGCGGCAGAATCCTTTTTCGTACGACATGACAGGTTGCATGAAGTGCATAAGGTCTGTTCCCGGGCGGAGCACATCATTGGGACATTCTGATACGCATAACTGGCATGCTGTGCAGTGATTTTCAAAATTCTTTATGCTGAGAGCGCCCGGAGGAACAATCTTGGTGTTGCGTTTTGGCTCAACCTTGTCTGCGATAACGGCATAGCCGCCGTCAACTTTCTTTTTTTCCTGTGCGTAAGCGACAGAAACGGCAACAGTTGCTGTACTTAAGATAAACGCGCGTTTGCCGGTGTCGATGCCCTTGTTGCCGGCTGAGTCTTCTGCTTTTTTCGCCTGTACCTGCTTGACGATGTCAATCTCCCGCTCAATAGTTTTCTTGTGACCGTATGTGATGGCGTTGAAAGAACAATTTTGCAGGCAGTCTCCGCAAGCAACGCACCGTGTATAATCTACTTTGTGGTTTTTGTAGTCAATGCAGGCCGCCTTGCAGTTTTTGCTGCATTTACCGCAGTCTTTGCATGCAGTCTCGTCAATGACAATCTTCAGGCGTGCATAGCGTGCGATGAATCCGAGAACAGTGCCTACGGGACAAATGGTGTTGCAATATGTCCTGCCGTTACGCCATGCTAAAATACATACGAGAATCAGGGTCGCGATGGCGATGATGAAAGTAGGCAGACTTTTCATCCATACGTCTACAGAATAAAAAGCATAGCTGTCCATATGTTCAGCAATGCTGGCTAAACCGTTGTTGGCAAGCAGGTATAACGGTTGCAGCAACATGGTTACCATTCTGCCGTAACTGCTATAGGGTGCCAGGAGTGCCGGTATTACGGCAACGCCGGCTATCATGGCGGCAATAAATATAATCAGTATGGCGATGCGCAATACTTGTTTGGGCTTTGAATAACTGTAACGGTTCTTCTTTGCTTTTTTACCCAGCCAGGCGACGATGTCTTGGAAAACACCTAACGGGCATATTACAGAACAGTAAATCCTTCCAAAAATCAGAGTGATAAGGATGAGGAAAGCAACAACGCCGAAGTTCAGGGCAAGAATGGCCGGTAGGAATTGCACTTTGGCCATCCATCCGAACCATGCGTGGAGCGTTCCCGTGAAGTCAAGAAACAATAAAGTAATAGTCGTAATGAAAATTACGGCTAATGTAAGTCGGATTATTCTGAGCATAGTTATAAATAAAGTTTATTGATACAAAGGTATGAAAAAAGATAAAATGTAATTGCTTGTGATATAATTTTAATATAATTTAAATGAAATTTGCGACAAAAGATGTGTTATCCTTAAATGACTTTGCGAAAAAATGAATATATTTGCATAAATAAAAGAGACAGATGACAGGTAAACAGAAAATACAGAAGGAGAGGAAGGCTTTCTCCGTTCATTCTTGCCCATATATCGTGATGTTTTTTTTGTTGTGGCTGTTTAGCGGATGGATATATGGCGACGTCTTTTACATCAGTCAGCAACACACTTATTTCGCGTTTGATACGTTGTTGTTGAAAGAAGTGACAATATTCTGGTATGGCTGGGCTATTGTCATTGGGCGTTTTATCTTATTGGCTTTCCATTATCCGATTATAGGCGGGTGCGTGTATGCGGCGGTTCTGACGCTGATAGCATATTTGATTAACTACATATTTAAATGTAGGGGATATGCGTCGCTTATAGGAATAGCAGTGCCGTTTGCGTGGCTGTTCTTCTTGATTTCTTTGCGCTTGAATCTGTTTTATCGTTATGAGACATCGTTCTTTGTTTACATTCCGGTATTGTTGCTCCTGCTGCTGGCTGTCGTGTCAACAGGAATCCGGATATGGACCAAGCGTAAATTCCCGGCAATAGTTTTGGACAAAACAGAAAGCGTGAAACCCCAATGGCTTTCAACATTGACAGTTGTTGCGCTTTTTGTTGGGCTATATTGTTATGCCTGGATGTTCAATGAAAACACCATTATTACAACACGTCTGCAGAGGCAACTGCAGAACTACCAATGGGAAGAAATGAAGGAGACGGCAAGAAAAGCCACCCGTCCGACACGGCCGATATGTGCCTACTATGCAACAGCATTAGGCTATTTGAACCAGTTGGACGAGCATCTGTTTGATGTTTATTTCCAGTATCCTGCTTCTCATTTGGTTAATCGTAATGAGTATGACGATATCGGCACATTCTACTATGCGGCAGACTTGTATCTATATATGGGTTTGGCCAATCCCTCGTGGCATCGTAATATAGACCACTTGACGATGGAGGGATTATCCGCATACAACCTGAAAAACCTGTGCCGTACGGCTATAGTGAACAATGAGCTGATTGCAGCCGAAAAGATTATGTACATCATTGAGCAAATGCCCTTTGAAGGAGATTTTGTGGAGAAATACAAGCCGATGATATATGACAGGAACTTAATGAAAAATGATCCTGTGCTGAGTCGCACGGAGCAACTTTTGCCTCGATTGAATGCCTTTGAGCAGGAGTTCTTCGTTCCGCTCTTCTTGGGCTATTATGTAGACGGTGGTGACGGTCTGCCCAAAGGAACAGAACCGATAAGTATGGCGGCTTCGCTGTATACAAAACAACTCGATAAATTCGCCTATTACTTTTACAAGAATCGTCCTGTCGGCAATATTCCTTCCATATATGAGGAAGCGTTGCTTCTTTTTGAGCGGAAGAATAGCGGAAAGGTAACTCGTGAGCGTTATTCTCCATATGTATATGATGGCGTCCGACAGTTGGGACTTGATGCCAGAGAGTTGCCGAAAGATGAAAAAGTGCGTGGCAGAGAATTGCGGGATAAGTATCTGGGAATGTACTCAATGTATTATCTGTACCAGAATATTCCTGACGAAAACTATCCGGAGCCGAAACCGGAGGAGAAAGATGCATATAATAAAGTAAATTAATCGCAATGAGATATTCTGTAATCGTTTTATTCGTCTTGTTTGTTTTTGTAGGTTGCAAGCAGACGTACAAGGTTCCCGACAATGCTGAATTGCTGAGCCAGAAAGTCAAGATATTCCCAGATTACACTGATGTGACAGTTCCATACAACATCGCTCCATTGAATTTTGTAATCCGTCAACGGGGTGACGCTTTTGCGGTTGAGGTTAAGGCAAAGGATGACCGTATCGTTGTCGGCACAGACAAGCATGGTGTAATAGAGTTTGATTTGGAAGAGTGGCATAGTTTCACGGCCAGTCATAAAGGACAGTCATTGGAAGTTACGGTATATGTCCAGAAAGATGATGCTTGGTATGCTTACAAACCGTTTAATATAGCTATCGCTAACGAAGAGATAGACAACTATGTGTCTTATCGCCTGATAGAGCCAGGCTACGAACTTTACCGCCAATTAGGCTTGTATCAGCGCAATGTTACTAATTATGATGTGCAAACGATCTATGAAAATAAACCTCGTGTGGATGAGGACGTTCATTGTATAAACTGTCATAATTTTCAGAATTACAGTGCAAAAAACATGACGTTTCATGTCAGGCAAAATCTGACGGGCACAATTATGGCGTATGATGGAAAGGTTAAGAAAATCAATCCTAAGAATGATTCTATTTTAGGCAATGCGGTTTATCCGGCTTGGCATCCGACGCAAAAGTGGATTGTGTATTCCAGCAATAAGACAGGCCAGGCTTTCCATATTAAGGATTTGCAGAAAATAGAATGTATGGATTATTCTTCCGATATTATATTCTATGATGTCGAAAAAAATGAGATAAGCAATATATTCAAGTCATCTGACAAGATGGAGACTTTCCCGGCATGGTCTCCAACCGGTGACAGATTGTATTACTGCATAGCAGACATAGGGCTGGATTTAGATAGCGTTGACGAAAAAACCGCGCAAAAAGAAACGGGTTTGCAATATTATAATATCAAGTACAACATTATGAGTGTTCCTTTCGACCAGCAGACGAGGACTTTTGGTGAACCGCGGCTTGAAGTGGATTGCAAATCGTTAGGACTGAGCGGAACGTTACCGCGTATAAGTCCGGATGGACGTTACATGCTGTTTACGATGGGCGAGTATGGTCAGTTCCATATTTGGCACAAGTCTTCTGATCAGTATGTCAAAAATCTGGAGACAGGCGAGTATTACCCTCTGACTGCTGCCAATAGTAAAAACTCCGAATCGTTTCATAATTGGAGCAGCAACGGAAGATGGATAGTTTTCACGACGCGCAGGGACGACGGCGTATTCACTCGTTTATATTTTGCCTATTTCGACAAAGACGGCAAGGCGCACAAGGCATTTATGTTGCCGCAGGAGCATCCTTTGGATAACGTGAAACTGTTCAAAAGCTATAATGTTCCGGAGATTACTAAGGATGCAGTGCCGTATAAACCTTCAGATTTCAAGGAGGTTATCTATAAGAATCCTTTACCTGTCAAGTATGTTTCCAAACGGTAGTTGCTGTGAGTATAAAGCGTTATCACGATATGACTATTTATAGGAATCGCTGAATTTTTCATCGTGATGAGGAAAAAAAAGACTTTTTGTTTGGCTCTTTCGTAGAAGTTTCTTATATTTGTTCTGAAGTTTAACTCTAAAACAGATTATCATGGAGATCAGAATTCAATCATTACATTTTGATGCTACAGACAAGCTGATAGCATACGCAGAGAAGAAGGTTGGTAAGCTTGATCGTTTCATAGACTCGGAAGCGGCACAAGTTATATTCAAGATAATCAAGCCCCAGAGTGCTATGAATAAAGAGGTTTCAATAACTGTCGGCGGGCTGCATGCGCAGAAGCTTTGCAACACGTTTGAAGAGGCGATAGACCAATGCGTGGATGCTTTGAAAGGGCAAATTGAAAAAAAGAAGAACAAGACCGACAGAGGTTGAGAGATATGTTGATAAAAAGAGACGTCCGTTGCACTATCACAACGGGCGTCTCTTTTTTGATATGGCGTTATGGATGACTAATCAGCAGACTGATTTTGTCTTTCAATCTCTTGCAGCTTGAACATTTCGTCACGATACATGGCTGCTTCAACAAACTCAAACCTTTTTGCGGCAGCTTCCATCTTTTTACGGAGCGACTCAACAGTCTCTTTCTTTCCTTTTTTGTATTCAGTTGATGCGGATTCATGGACCCGTAGTGTGTCAGTATACAGACTGCTATTGTCCTCAGCGGCTATAAGTTCACTACTAATATCCTTGTGTATCTGTGTCGGCGTAATATGATGCTCCTCGTTGTATTTCATTTGTTTGGTGCGTCGGCGCGTGGTTTCGTCAATTGTCTTCTGCATGCTTTCTGTTATTGTGTCTGCATACATTATTACCTTTCCGTTGACATTGCGCGCGGCACGTCCGGCTGTCTGTGTCAAAGCTCTGTGGCTACGGAGAAAACCCTCCTTGTCAGCGTCAAGAATGGCTACAAGCGACACCTCGGGCAAATCCAGTCCTTCGCGCAAGAGATTGACGCCAACCAGCACTTGGATGATGCCTTGGCGCAGGTCATTGAGGATTTTTACTCTCTCCAGTGTGTCCACGTCGCTGTGGATATAGCTTGTGCGTATGCCGTTGTCCATGAAGTATTGGGTAAGGTCTTCCGCCATGCGTTTGGTTAATGTCGTCACTAAAACGCGCTCGTCTTTTTCGCGGCACTGCTCAACTTCTTCCATCAGGTCATCAAGCTGGTTTTTGCTCGGGCGGATAATGATTTCGGGGTCTAACAGACCTGTCGGGCGTATGACTTGGTCAACGACAACTCCTTCCGACATAGCCAGTTCAAACTCTGCAGGCGTGGCGCTGACAAAGATGGTCTGGTGGATCAGTTCCCAGAACTCTTCCTCCTTGAGCGGTCTGTTGTCCAGAGCTGCCGGTAAGCGCCATCCGTAGTCAACCAGTGAGACTTTGCGGGAATGGTCGCCACCATACATCGCACGCAACTGCGGAACACTCACATGGCTCTCATCTATGACCAGCAGAAAATCCTTGGGGAAGAAGTCCAGAAGGCAGTATGGTCTTGTGCCAGGTTCACGGCCGTCAAAATACCGGCTGTAATTCTCAATACCGCTGCAGTGCCCCAGCTCACGTATCATTTCGACATCATAAGTTACACGCTCATGCAGGCGGTTGGCCTCATGTGTCTTGCCGCTTTCTCTGAGAAATGCTTCTTGTTCCGCAAGGTCCGCTTCTATCTGTTGTGTGGCAGAGTGAATCGTTTCCTGTGTAGTGAGGAACAGGTTCGCCGGATATATCTTGTATTCATCAAAACTTGTCAGTTTGTGTCCGGTGATGCTGTCTATAATGTCTATGGCGTCAATTACGTCATCCCAGAACGTGACACGAATCACGTCGTCGGAGTAGGCGAGATAAATTCTTACCGTATCTCCTTTGACGGAGAAAACGCCACGCTTCGGCTCTATGTCATTGCGCACATACAGAGAGCTTACCAGTCTCTTTAACAAAGTGTTGCGCTCTAATCGCATATTGACTCTCAGAGATATGACGTTGTCATAAAAGGCGCTGGGGTTGCCCATGCCGTAGATACAACTGATGGACGCAACGACGATGACATCCTTCCTGCCCGACAGGAGTGAGGATGTCGCCGCCAGACGCAATTTGTCAATTTCCTCATTGATGGCCAGGTCCTTCTCGATGTATGTGTCGGTCGAAGCGATGTACGCCTCAGGCTGGTAATAGTCATAATAAGACACGTAATACTCTACGGCATTATGCGGAAAGAAGCTTTTGAATTCCGAATAGAGTTGTGCCGCTAAGGTCTTGTTGTGGCTCAGAATGAGGGTAGGCTTATTGATGTTTTGTATGACATTGGCGATGGTAAATGTCTTACCCGAACCCGTAACGCCCAGAAGTGTCTGCGCGGGAACTCCAGCCATAATACCTTGAGTCAGTTGCTCAATGGCTTGAGGCTGGTCGCCGGTAGGTTTGTAGTCTGATATTAATTCAAAGTGTGGCATAGCATACAAAAATACTACTTTTTGACGGAATGATTTCATCGGTTTGAAATATTGTGCTTATTTTTGTATGAGGTTTGTTTACGGCATATTATGCAATGGACTCAAAGAAATAAGGGAATCAAATACATGTTGATGTTTTTCGCAATATGTATTGTTGCTTTTTTCCTTGTGTTTTCCCACTTCCTTGTCAAAGACCTCAAGGCGGAGGCTTCGACCAAGATGTCTGTCTGGGCCGAGGCGATGCGTACATTAAACAATGCTGATGAAAATACCGACCTCAATCTGGTGCTTTATGTCATCGATAAAAATTATTCCATACCGATAATCGTATTGAACAGCAAGGGCGACATTGAGCAATACCGTAATATATCATTCCAGCCCAAGTCACCGCAGGACTCTGTTGCGTATTTGCAGAAGAGGGTGGAGATGATGAGGGAAAACGGATATGCCATCAAAATAGCATACAACGAGTCAGAGAGCAATAATACCGAATATATGGAAATCCTTTATGAAGATTCGGTAGTGTTGAAACAGTTGGAATATTTTCCATATATCCAGATTGCTATTTTATTGGTATTTGTAGCCATCATCATTATCACGTTGCTGTCATTGAAGCGCGCGGAGCAGAATAGGGTGTGGGTAGGACTGACTAAGGAAACCGCTCACCAGCTCGGTACACCGATATCATCCCTGATAGCATGGAGTGAGGTGCTGAAAGAGACTTACCCTGACGATCAGGTCATCTCGGAGATGGACAAAGATGTCAGACGCTTGCAGCTCATTGCAGACCGTTTCTCAAAGATAGGTTCGGCTCCTGAACTCGTCGACACAGATGTGAAAGACGTGATTTGGCACGTTGTCAATTATATCTCCAAGAGGTTTACCAAGGTGAAAATCGTATGCAGTCTTCCGACGACTGACGTACACGCCAAGCTGTGCGCACCTCTGTTTGAGTGGGTTGTGGAGAATCTGTGTAAAAATGCCATTGATGCGATGGAAGGTGCCGGAAACATCTCTATCACGATGCACGAACTGACCGATAAAATCAGTATAGATGTTGCTGACTCGGGCAAAGGCATACCAAAAAACAAATTCAACACCATCTTTGCCCCGGGATATACAACCAAAAGCAGAGGGTGGGGGCTTGGCCTGTCACTCTCAAAACGAATCATCGAGGAATATCATCATGGTTCCATATATGTGAAATCCTCCGAACTGAATAAGGGTACGGTATTCAGGATTGATCTGAGAACCAAAAAACCGATTGGGAACTAAGCGTTTTTTAGTATGCTCATAGTGGCTCATTGTGTCATTCCGTAAAGAGAGACTGATGTGCCTCAATGTCTTGTCCGTTTCATAGGGCAGAATGTAAGTTCCAGCCAATGGAATGTAAATTCCAAGGGATGGAACTTATGTTCCATCGGCCGGAACCGAGAACCTGTTGGGGACAAAACATTTATTTATCTTGCGCAGCCATAGTCAGGCTGCGAACAGCGACGATTGGCTAAAGACTCAAAACATCAGCGGATGGCAAAAAAAATAAGCTTTCCGTGAAGGGGAAAGCTTATTTCTGGTAATTCGTTGTTAAACTTTTCTTGCTTTGTATAAATATTCTGCTATCACACTGTTTGTGGATACGTTATGTACGATAATCTTTAGCTGCTTGTTTTCAACTTTACCTTCAATTACTGTGGGGAAGTCAACATGCTTGCCACCATTCTTGGGACCATATAGACGGGGTCCGCCGCCTACAATTTGTGCCCATTTGTGTTCCTTTGACGGTTCGTCATAGCGGAAACAGTGTTGGTGAGCGGTAATAATCAACTGGCATCCGGCTTTTTCTAAAGCCGGTCCCCATAGTCTTGCGCAAGTGCGTTGCCAAGCGGCGAAATCTGTTGAATAGCGTTCGTCTTTATCGTCGGGCATGATGTCGCCGGGATTGGAACGGGGATTCGGGTCGAATAAAGGGATGTGGCAAAAAGCGACGATGAAAGGAGCTGACGCTATCTCAGGAGCTTTCAAAGCATCCTCGAGCCACAGTTTCTGTGCTTCGCGATAGGGCTGGCTGGTATGCATGCCCATCATGCGGGGATTGGTGTCAACTTTGTCTTCAGCTGTGTCCAGACCAATCATGGCAATGTCGCCCATGCGTACCGCGAAGTTGCGGCCTAAATCCCAGTCGCGTGAAGAGCGCTCCTCGGGTTGGCGATACATCCACACACGCTCCAAGTGCCAATTGGCTATGCCTCGGTCATCGTGATTGCCCGGTGCAAATAAATAGGGGATATTTGCCGCATAGTCTCTGCGGTCCATCTCTGGTTGTAAGAATATTTTTTTCTGTTGTTCTACCGTGTCGGTGCTGTTGTTGGCATCACCGTTCCATATAACGCACGATGGCTGCAACGCAGCGATTTTGTCAGTACATGCCGCAATGGCCGGCCATTGTACGTGTGTGTCGTTGATGACACAGAAGTGCGCCTTGGCTTTCTTTCCCGCAGTAGTGAAAGAATAGATATTGGGGTCTATCATTGTTTCTTTCAGACTGTTGTGCCGGTAATCTATATACTCGATGTGTTGTGCGCCTATGCGGTAATAATATTTTGTGGCGGGTTTTAGTCCTGTCAATCGCACACGCATGACATCTTCGTTAACGTCGGTCAGTCGGAAACCGCCGCACATGACGCGCTTTGAGCCGCTCATGTCGGCATTCTCACTGTAATCAACAAATCCGTTGGCAAGTTTGCTGACAGAGAAAGCTATTCCCATACTTGTTTCTGCATAGTTTTGCAACATTGGCGCAGAGTCAATCAGCGGTTTGTCTGACTTGTCGGGAGTTTCTTCGGGTATTTGCAGACCGGTAGTGGTCTCCATCGCTGTAGCAGTTGTTGCTGCGGCGGCCAAGGCCGCACTTTTAAGAAAATTTCTTCTATTCATTATTTGAATGATTTATTTTGTTCTGTTCAGACTATTATGGCAGTCATGAATGAAAATTAGCTGTCAGATTTTACATAATCCAGGCATGCCTCTGCCACGGTACAGACATTGATGGAGATGCCGAGATAGTATCTCATCCTGTCAAAATCATCATGCTCGTATATGGTGAGGAAATCCGTGAACTCGTCAGCCATTCTGTGCCTTTCGGTTATCAAAGATGTAGTTTCCAACTTGTTGTTGATACATATATGCAACGCTTTGAAATTATCGGGTGCTCCCTCTATTTTTATCCAGCCGTTTTCACCCTGAATCTGCATGAAGCCAGGTGAGTCAGAGTCTTTTGCCCCCGTGCATTCAGCTACAAAAGTGGGATAGGAGAGAACCGCGATGCCGGAGGTGTCAATGCCGTTATGACCTTTGACAGGGAAGTACACCGTTTTTTCCGGCATGCCAAAAAGACTGACCACAAAGTTTATGTTGTAAATGTTTAAGTCAAGCAACGTCCCGCCGGCAAATTTTGGGTCAAACACGGGATGTATATTGCCGCTTAAATATTGCTTGTAGCGCGAAGAGTATTTGGAAAAGTTGCATTGTACAATTTTTATGTTGCCGATTTTCGCCAAGGTCTGTCTGACAGTTTCAAAGAACGTGTTATGCAGGAAGGTGACCGCTTCAAACAGATATAGATGTCTCTCCACAGCGATTTGTGCAAGTTCTTTTATCTCTGAAGCATGAATGCAGGAAGGCTTTTCCAATATGACGTTCTTACCTGCCAGCAAAGCCTTTTTTGTATATGCGTAATGCAACAGATTGACAATACCGATATAGACAAAATCAATATCAGGGTCATTTAACAGCGTGTCGTAGTCAGTGAATAGTCTGGGGATGTCATATTCTTTTTGAATTTCTTCGCCTTTTGCTATACTTTGCGGTCTGACGCAGATGGCTTGTACGGTGATGCCTTTAAGGGGTTTTAATGCGCTTAATGCAGATTGCACAATATTTCCGTTACCGATAACAGCTAAATTCATTTTAAATTAATCTTTACATTGCAAAATTAAGATTGTTTGATTGAACTGCGTAAAAAAAATGATAAAATATGGTTTATAGCGTAAAAAAAATGAACTGCGAAGAGGAACAAAATATAAAAAAATGGTAATTTTGCGAATATTTATGAAATTTCGAAAAAATATTAGAGAATATATGGAATCAAAACGTATTTATACATTTGGAGCTGGTCATGCGGAAGGCAGAGCCGACATGAGAAACCTTTTAGGCGGAAAAGGTGCAAATTGTGCGGAAATGAATTTGATAGGAGTTCCAGTGCCTCCTGGATTTACTATTACTACAGAGGTATGTAATGAATATTATAAAGTAGGTCAGGAAAAGATAGTTGAATTGCTTGAAGATGATGTCAAGGCATCAATCCGCCACATCGAGAATCTGATGTCAAGCAAGTTTGGCGATGCTACTAATCCGTTACTGGTCAGTGTCCGTTCGGGCGCGCGTGCTTCTATGCCGGGTATGATGGACACAATCCTTAATCTGGGCCTTAATGATGAGGTTGCTGAAGGAATGTGTAAAAAGACTCAGAATCCTCATTTCGTATATGATTCCTACCGCCGCTTTATCCAAATGTATGGTGATGTCGTTTTGGGCCTGAAACCTGTAAACAAGGAGGATATAGATCCGTTTGAAAAAATCATTGAAGAAGTCAAGGCTGTACGCAATGTCAAACTGGACAAAGACCTCTCGGTTGACGAGTTGAAACAACTGGTAAAACTTTTCAAAGAGGCTATCAAGAAGCAGACAGGCAAAGATTTTCCTGATAATCCGATGGAGCAACTTTGGGGTGCGATATGTGCTGTCTTCCGTAGTTGGATGAACGAACGTGCCATTCTTTACAGAAAGATGGAAGGAATTCCCGACGAGTGGGGTACAGCAGTGTCGGTCATGGCAATGGTTTTCGGCAATATGGGTGAAACATCTGCTACAGGTGTATGCTTCAGTCGTGACGCTGCCACAGGAGAGAATATCTTCAATGGCGAGTATCTTGTCAATGCCCAAGGCGAGGATGTTGTGGCAGGTATCCGTACACCGCAACAAATTACCAAAATCGGTTCTCAGCGCTGGGCTGCCCGTGCCGGTGTTTCAGAGGAAGATCGCGTGAAGAAATATCCTTCTATGGAAGAAGCTATGCCTGAAATATACAAACAGTTGTATGAAATCCAAGACAGACTGGAGAAACATTATTGCGACATGCAGGACATGGAGTTTACTGTTCAAGAGGGCAAGCTCTGGTTCTTGCAGACCCGCAACGGCAAGCGCACAGGTACAGCAATGGTTAAGATAGCCATGGACTTAGTTAAAGAAGGTCTGATAGATGAAAAGACGGCTATCATGCGTTGTGAGCCGCAAAAACTGGACGAATTGCTTCATCCTATTTTTGACAAGAAGGAATTGGCAAAAGCCAAACCTATTACTCAGGGTTTGGCTGCAAGTCCGGGTGCTGCATGCGGTCAGATTGTATTCTTTGCTGACGATGCAGAGCAATGGCACAATGACGGATATAAAGTCGTGATGGTCCGTATAGAGACCTCTCCTGAAGACCTCGCAGGTATGTCGGCTGCTGAAGGTATCCTCACAGCGCGTGGCGGTATGACTTCTCATGCTGCGGTTGTTGCTCGTGGCATGGGCAAGTGTTGTGTCAGTGGTGCAGGTGCCATTGTCGTAGACTACAAAAATCGTACGGTAGAAATAGAAGGCGTCAAATATAAGGAAGGTGACTTCTTATCATTAAATGGTTCCACAGGACAGGTTTATGCAGGTCAAATCCCGACCAAGGCCGCAGAGTTAAGTGAGGATTTTAAGACTTTGATGGATTTGTGCGACAAATACACCAAACTGCAAGTCAGAACCAATGCCGATACACCGTATGATGCCCAGATAGCACGCCAATTTGGTGCGAAGGGTATAGGCTTGACACGTACAGAGCACATGTTCTTCGAAGACAAGAAGATAGTTGCCATGAGGGAGATGATTCTCGCCGATACAGTTGAGGGAAGAGAGAAAGCACTGGCAAAATTGCTTCCTTATCAAAAAGCAGACTTCAAAGGTATCCTCAAGGCTATGGATGGCTGTCCTGTCAATATCCGCCTGCTTGATCCACCATTGCACGAGTTTGTGCCGCATGATTTGAAAGGTCAGGAGACGATGGCAAAGGAGATGGGCGTCAGCATTGAGTACATCCAGCGTCGTATGAACAGTCTGGCAGAAAATAATCCTATGCTGGGTCATCGTGGATGCCGCTTGGGAATAACCTTCCCTGAGATTACCGCAATGCAGACACGCGCCATCCTTTCAGCTGCATGTGAACTGAAGAAAGAAGGATTTGATCCTCAGCCTGAAATCATGGTGCCGCTGATAGGTATTCTTTATGAATTGACACAGCAGAAAGAAGTTATCAAGAAAACAGCAGAGGAGGTGTTCCAAGAACAAGGCGTACGTGTTGATTTTGAAATAGGTACGATGATAGAGATACCTCGCGCATGTCTGACAGCAGATAAGATAGCTACGGAGGCAGAATACTTCTCTTTCGGTACAAACGACTTGACACAGATGACATTTGGATATTCTCGCGATGATATAGCATCATTCCTTCCTGTATATCTCGAGAAGAAGATTCTGTCTGTTGATCCGTTCCAGGTGTTAGACCAAAATGGCGTTGGACAATTGATAGACATGGCAGTTAAAAAAGGACGCAGCGTTCGTCCGAATCTGCGTACAGGTATCTGCGGTGAGCATGGTGGCGAACCGAGCAGTGTGAAATTCTGTGCGAAGGTAGGTATGAATTATGCTTCATGCTCTCCATTCCGTGTTCCTATCGCCCGTCTAGCCGCCGCGCAGGCTGCCGTTGAAGAGTAATTAACTCTCTGATATAATGAAAGGGACCTGTCCGTTTGTGCAGGTCTCTTTTTATGTTTTACCTCCAGACGATTTTGGTGGTAAAACGTTGCAAAATGTGCATCATTATTTTTCCTTAGCGATTTAGTTCCTTGACATACAGCATTTCAATTTATAATATAAAAATAAGGAAAATACAATAAAAAATATTCACATAACATATTAAAAATCAATAA